>JACCSX010000244.1 GCA_013812775.1 Tatlockia sp.
CTTCTTGAGCTTTGGCTCTAATTTCAAATAAACCATCTCCCATCGGTTCAGTGTGAGGTGAACCTAAATTCGCTCCGTGCTTTTCTACTAACTCAAGTAATTTCAACATTCTAGCTTGAATTTTGGGCGGCATATCCAATATGCTTTCTTCAACGGAACTACTATAAAATTCTATTATCCAAGCCATTTGTGATTACATATTATTGTTATCATTAATGATAACTCATGATTTGGGATTTTTCAAGTAGGATGAATTAAACGAACCTGTTTTTTTCTTGAATTCCAAAAAACGAAAATTTTTGGAATAAATTTTCAGGTTGTATAATAAATACATCTCACAGGAAATAGCCGATTCAAAATTATTCCATTAACTGTTTCCACATACTTCTATAAGTAAGTTTAGTTTAATTTACATGTTCTATCTTCTATCGCAGCAGACTCAGTAATGTTAACTTGGGTTTCCGGTTTAAGATTTTGGTTAAACTGGGTGTTTTCCCTCGTTTCTCGCCCACAATAGATAGAAAATTTAATCCAATTGTTCTCATGTGAAATTTCTTTTGCAGTTAAACTAGATCCTGCCAATCCCAAATGATGATCTGGCTGAATAACAGTAGAAAATTCTATAGGCGCTTCAAAATCTAATTTCAAAGTATGCTGATGTTCTTCTAACTGGGAATAATTTTTATAAGTTATCTGCCCTAAAGCTGATGGTTGTAACATCCATAAACATTCATGTGATAAATCATTTTCTGCTAAAATCCCTAAGGATAATTTATTTCCAGGGCTAACTCCTTCAATGGAGGTGTTTTTTATCATTTCAAAGGTACTACAAGCTTTAAAATAAGAGTTGTTGGTTTCAATAAGCTCAAAAAGAACACCATCAAGTTGAATGTAATTTCCTGTCGATAATTTATGTTTGCCGTGATTCTGGCAAGTTAATATGACTATTTCTAGATCTAAATCTTTATCATATTGAATAATTTCAACGTCTCTTTGAGCAAATCCAGAGAAAAAACAAAATAATTCATCTTTACTTTTTGACATAATTTAAATCCTTTAGAATTTTAGACGTAAATAATACTAAGTGAGATTATTTAAATAAATAAGTCTTCAATAGTTGCCTGCATTTCTTCCTGACTGGGCTTGGCATACCGAAATATTTCTTTAATCGAAACATTACCACTTAACTCCTGCGCAAAATGAACCCCGTGCTTATCAGTTACTTTCTTCAAAAAAGTATGCCTCAGTTTATGAGGAGTAAATTCAAATTTTTCATCATCTGGTAAAAACAGGAGCGCTTGTTCAACAACTCGTTGACAAAGGCGATATACATTTCGGCAGTTCAATCGATTCCCTGCCCTGTTTATAAATAATGGCTCACTGGGGTTAAATTCTCGACTCGCTAAATATTGGTCTAAATAATCCCTTGCTTCTTGAGGCAAGGGAACTTTAGCACTCACTCGTTTTGATTTATGCCGAAGGACGTTATGCAATCCTTTTTTAAAATACTGTTCCCGATTTAAAGTAACTAACTCAGACTCGCGAAGCCCTGTACCTAATAATGTATAAAATACCGCTGTTTCTAATAAAGGATTTTGATTTTTGCGATCACAACTTTTAATCCTCTGCTCGCAAGCCGCTTTAAGTCGCATAAGTTGGCGAGAAGTCAAACCATTCCAATCTGGAGAATCAACTTGTACATCTTTTACTTGAGCTAGAGGATCGCCTGCTATTAATGGTCTTTGATTGTGCAGCCATCGCCCTGCGTGACGAATTGTTGCTAACGTTCTATTGATAGAAGTGGCTTTATAAGGTTTTCCTGTTTTATCAGAAATGGTTTGACTCAATTTTCTTTGAAATTGCTTCGAAACTGCGGGTGTCCAATTATCAACCTGGTCATGCCCTACTTCCATTTTGAAAAAAGAAATGAACTTTTCTAAATCCGCCCTTTTCGCTTTTTCCGTTTTTTCAGGAGCACCCTTCACATGGACTGTGTAATAAAAGGACAACCATGCCGAAAGTGAATTGGTGTCAAAATGACCAGCCAAGGGGTGAATAACCTTATCTACCCCAAACTTTTGATTTTTAGGTTTTTCACGTGCCAGTAAGAAAAAGGAGTCATTCATGGTCATTTCCGTCAAAACTACTAGTTTAGGGTAAATAAGGTACGTTGAACTAAACCGCCTAGCGGCGGTGGTAAACCCTAACCCCCTCAAAACCTAAGCTTCTAATATCATTTTAAGATTATTCTCTATCGTTAAATCTATGTTTGTTCTTTTAAGTGCCAAACTTAAAGTGTCTCTAATCCATTGTAGAGGGAACTACTATGAGCAAATTAAGT
>JACCSX010000245.1 GCA_013812775.1 Tatlockia sp.
ATTATTTACCGCTGTTCCTTGCATCAACTTATTGTAATTTAATTGAATTTGGATGAATTAGATCAAATTACAAGACATGTGTAAATAATTTTCATCTTTTACAACAGGCCGGAAGGTTTTTTGGAACGGTTTTTCTGGGGCTGAATGTTCATACAGCACCCTTAATTTTACTTGTGCAAAAGCATTCCATTAACTGTTTCCACTAATGTCTTTTTTATTTATAAGGAATTTATCGTTTTTGGAATAATTACACCATGAAAATCATGCACAGCGCAAAATGGTTAAATTAAAAATTGAGAAACTACGCCTCCTCACTAAATAGCCTGCATCGCCAATCTTCAATTAAGCTTGTTTCTTGATTCTCAAGCAAATCTTTAAATGCTTTGTGCACATAATCAGAAGCACAGTGAATATCAAATGCTTTTAGATCACTATATTCTTGGAGAAGTATGATTGTGTACTTTGATTTGCCTGGTGCGCCTGGATGTAAAATTTGCCGAGTGACATGTGCTCTTATACAGCCTTTTTCTTTTTCCAAGGTTAAAGCGATAAGGGTTTTAAAGTGGTTCCATAATTCTTGTCCACAACCTTCTCTAGCCAGCCATTCTGAAACAACAAAAACGTGACCTGACATCTAGAACACTCCTTCTTAAATACAAATAGACTTCATGAGCCTTTATTCATTATCATACCTTGCTTGCCAGACACTCATTACTTATATCAGCTACTTCTGTTTTTGTAAGATAAGACTCAATTTCAGCTACTAGCTCTTCATGGGCTTTTGTCTCAATCCACCGGTCAAGCTTATTTTGATTTTCAAAATGCAAATAAACTATGGCGCTATTATTTGAATAATTTTCTTCCAAAACCATGCTTAAAAAACCATCTTGCTTAGAAGTTACTTGCTTTACTTTATTGTACCAGATTGAAAAAAATTCATTCCTTCGTCAATGAAAAAATAGCTAACTTTTAATTTTAACATAAAGCTCAATTTCCTTAAAACAAGCTCTGTTTATTAGTACTTTTCTAGATAATATTCACCATTCTGGCTAAGATAATAGATTGCTTTATTATTTAGAAATACGCTCACATAGACAATGCCAGCACGTGCAATTTCGCGGTGAAATTCAAAAACGGATAGTTTTCCTTTGTCTATGTTTTCAATAGCTTCTTTGACTTTGTGTATTTCCAATTTATCGCCAATAACAAGCTGAGAGCCCTCTTCAATATCAGATAATGGCAAATGGTACATTAGGTTGTCTGGGGCATAAAAATAGAGACTATTGACTAAAACATCATAAGTTTGCCTGATGACTCCTAATGCCAGTAGGGCATTAGCAAATTCGTTAAAATCATTGGGAGCATGGATCCTATTCATACAAAGTTCTTTTATTTGATTATGACTGGCTGATGAATTATTTTGCATTTTAAAATTCCTTGCTGATTCATTTGGTCAACTATTATCATTGGAGACAAGGGAGTATACATTGAAACAAAAGCTAAATCAGCCTATCCAGCAAAGATAGAGATAAGCGCATAGGGCGCTGCAATGTGATAGATAGCAAGCCGTTTGGTAGATGTTTGCAACAAAAACAACCACATTAATATTAACTTGAAAATAAATCTTCTATTGTTGACTGTATTTCTTCCTGACTTGGCCTTGCATAACGAAATATTTCTTTGATTGAGACATTACCACTTAACTCCTGCGCATAATGAACCCCATGTTTATCGGTCACTTTTTTCAAAAAAGTATGTCTCAGCTTATGAGGCGTAAACTCAAACTTCTCATGGTCGTTCAATTGCGCTAAAGCTTGTTTTAATACCCGCTGACAAATTCGATAAATATCCAACGTTTGTAAGCGTGTTCCATAGCGAGTAATAAATAAAGGTTCATCCGGTTCCTCCGCCCTACTCTCTAAATAGTTATCCAAGAAGTCTCTGGTCTCTTGCGGCAAGGGAATTTTTAAGCTAACTCGTTTCGATTTGTGTCGTAAGACTTCATGCAACCCTTTATTGCGATATTGAGAAACATTTAAAGTAACAATTTCGGATTCTCTAAGACCTGTTCCCAGCAAGACATAAAATAATGCCGTTTCCATCAGTGGATTTTGATTCTTGCGCGTGCACAATTTTATTCGTTGTTCGCAAGCTGATTTTAACCGCATTAATTGTCTAGAAGTTAATCCATTCCAATCCGGTGCATCAGTTTGCAAATCTTTAACTTGGGCTAACGGGTCTCCTGCTAATAAAGGTCGTTGTTGATGGAGCCATCGTCCAACATGTCGAATTGTTGCCATCGTTCTATTTATAGAAGTCGCTTTATAGGTTTTTCCTGTTTTTTCGGAAATGATTTTGCATAAGTGCTTTTGAAAATGCTTAGTCACCGCCGGTGTCCAACTATCGACCAAATCACTTCCTACGTCATTTTGAAAGAAAATAATAAATTTTGACAGATCACTCTTTTTCGCTTGTTCGGTTTTTTCAGGGGAACCACTGACATGCACTGTATAATAATAATTCAACCACGCAGAAAGTGAATTGGTGTCAAAATGAACATCCAGTGGATGAAAAATCTTATCTATCACAAACTTCGAATTTTTCGTATTTTGTCGATCGAGGAAATTCATAGGGTCTCATTTTTTTTTTCATACATTATACCCTGTTTGTGATGGATAAGGTACGTTGAACTAAACCGCCTAGCGGCGGTGGTAAACCCTAACCCCCTTAAAACCTAAGCTTCTAATATCATTTTAAGATTATTCTCTATCGTTAAATCTATGTTTGTTCTTTTAAGTGCCAAACTTAAAGTGTCTCTAATCCATTGTAGAGGGAACTACTATGAGCAAATTAAGT
>JACCSX010000262.1 GCA_013812775.1 Tatlockia sp.
AAACAGGGTCTACGTACACACTAGGCCTAATGGAACGTATTCCTCCGACTCACGATGATTGTATCATCGACAATGGTAGCAACTCTTTCCTGGACATGTCTCATTACCTTAACAACAAGACTCTTAGCTCCCTTACCGACAAGAGGCATGCTCTTATCATTCATACGGTCGTCACTGGAGGGCAAGCTCTCTATGACACGATAAACGGTTTTTCACAACTTATAAGTCAAATCCCCAATAAGGCTCTGTTCGTTGTTTGGCTCAATCCTTTCTTTGGTCCTGTAGAAGACCAGGGTAAAGGTTTTGAGCAAATGAAGGCCTACAAAGATAACCAAGATAGAATAACCGCCCTTATCTCTATACCCGCACTCAACAAAGACATGTTTGGCCGCGATCTAACCGACATGCTTTCAGAACGCCTGATTTTTGATGAAGCCATAGCTAATCCTTCACGGTTTATTATTACCCGTCAGCGCCTTACCATGATTCGACGCCAATTATTTGAACAAATAGACAAAGCGGTGGTGGTCTAATGCAGAATTCGACCGAAATCCTAATTCAAGAAATAGCCCTAAAACACGGCGCAGTTATGAGCCGTAACGACCCTCTCTTGGTCATGCAAACAATCAATGCTCAGTTGATGAAAGACAATGCAAGCGCTCAAGAAGCCTTGCTTCAGCGTTTCAAGGAGGAACTTGAGAGCATTGCCCTGCAATGGGAAAAGGATGCTAAAGATAAAGCAGAACGGATTTTGAATGCCTCCTTAGCTGCCAGCAAAGAATCTATGAGTCAATGCCTTCAAAATAGCGCTGATATGACGGCCATTGCCATAAAAAAGGAAGTAGATAATTCGTTAGCACGCGCAAGCCTTTCCTTACTCAAATCATCGCGGCGTCTTAGCATCATTAATCTTGCGGCCTCCGGATTAATTTTTTTTGCTGCCTGTTTTTTGATATTTGGAAGCTATTTGCAATAAAAAAATCCTGTTTGTTATGTTCAACATAGCAGGCATTTACAAAACCAACGTGTTCAATTAGAATACAACATTAGTGACAGGCAAATTACCTCCAATACCAGGAAAAGATTCATGCTCATTACAAATGAGAACTACCTCCAGGCATTAAAATCACTTAAACAAAGCTATTCAGAACTTCCCTGGTATCAACGTTGGTGGTTTAGTATATGGTCTTATCGCCTATCTTCAGCACTTTCAGCAATCAACCTTGACCACCCAACTAGTGAACAGGTGAAAGAATTATTTGAAAGGTCCAAAGAGGCTTGGTTTTTTAACTCCATTTTCGGAATCCTTACCCAATTTCAAGAAATAATGGAAAAACTTAATTTTAGTGGGCGACCAAAAGAATTAAAAGAGGAAGTAGGAAGCTGGTTGCCTCAGAAAGATGTTATAGCCCTCTCCTTAACCTCAGAAGAAAACTACGCTTTTTTTGAATCAATGCGCCATACTAATCAATTATTAATGCACGTGGTTCATGGCGAATATGATGCAGTAGTGGCACTTTTTAAGAAGAATAGTCATTTGCTCTTACATAAGGGACGAGTCACTGATTATTCAGGCCGAACTTTTTTCTACATTAGTGGGTTTCAATATGCGCTATGGGCTTTGGATAAACACATGTGGACTAGGATGCTAGACTGGTTGCCCCTAAATGAAACAGGGGCAAAAATAAAAGCTGAACTCTATAAACAATACCAAGAGCTTAAGGAAAAAGGCGTCTCTTATGAATTAAACGGCGAACGTCATCGAGAAAATCATTTTGATTTTGAAAACACGATAATTAAAGAACTTACCACCCAAATCAAACAAGTCAATTCTAAATACTGGAGAATCAGTTTTATGGAAATTAACCGCCAATGGCGCGAGGGGGTAGGTTCTGCTCAGAAATTGCTGCCTATGCATGTAGTTTATGAGTACTGTAGTAAGGAGCGTTTTGATCCTGTGCCAGCGTTTATTGACCAGCCTTCACTTAATAAACAAATAATAAAATATACGAATGAAGATTGGTTTGATCCGGACTCTATGTTAGGCACTAATTTTGCTGTTTTTAAAGCAGACGGGAGTTGCGCTCAAGCTGCCTGTGGACTAGCTGGGCGTGGAGCTATTGAGGCAGTCGTTGATTTGGCAGCCATGCAGGCCTTATGTGAGATAAGAACTAATGATTTTAGAGATCTCCAGTCGCTTTTATTAGAGCCGGTTTTTGATAATCAATGCGCTGCTTCCCAAGCTTACTCTGTTTGATAATAGGGGAGAAGGCAGGATACGAGTCTAAATAGGACTTTTCAAATTTCAAAAGGCTTATAACCCTTGCTGTACATGGGCAAAAAGCGTTTTCTATTGAAGATCAATCAATATGTTGAAATGCTAAATTACTTGATATTAATCTTGCTAAAATTGACAAAAAATTACGCCAAATTAATGCATTTTTAGACATAAAAAAATTTTCTATAAACAAAACCTACAACTCATATGCAGCAAGTGTTTCAAGGGAATTGTAGATACGAAGTGACCCAACTGCACACGTATCCCGTCTTACCCCCCTTTAATTCTCATGGTGTTAGGGAGTAAAATTTTTCCAGCGTGTGTTTCCCCACCAATTGGGAATAAGCTGTTCCAGAGTAATTACCGTTCTTTTAGAAAAATTTTGCAAAATTTCCATATTTTTATGATTAAGATCCAGCTGCATTAAATATTCCCTGCATGCACCGCAGGGGGAAAGAATATTACCCATTGAATCCATACATAGCAGTTTTACTATTTGATGTTCGCCTTGTGTTATCATCGTAGCAATGGCATTTCTTTCTGCACAAATTCCTAAAGTGCAAGCAGTATCGATACAAACACCAAGATATAGATTTCCATTAGTCGTTACTAAGGCACAAGATACGGCTCCTGCGTTTATGAAAGGCGATATTTGACGCGGCATCAAAACTTTATAGGCTGCGGTGTACATGCTTTCCCAAGTTTCTATTTCCATGATAATTCCTCGTAAAATAAAACCTTTAAAGCAATAAATTGCTCACTTAAATAGCTTAGCGCTCCGGAACTTGCGCTCTGACGCAAAAATTTTTGTACATTATTTTTGCTACTAGGGTTAAGAAAACATCTGATTGCTTTATTTGTTTTCTTCAGCCTATAGAAAAAGGATGCTCACCTAAATAAATAGTGAAGAGCTGAAACAGATTTGAAACAGATAAAATCAATATGCTTTGCGTTATTACAAATATCTTTTGGATTTTGCATCAGAGCGTAAGTTCCGGAGCGCTAAGCCTAGAATTAATTAATTATATACTTAATATTGAAGATGACAGTGTAGATATACACAATTTAATCAGTATTATGCATGACAAATTGTCCCCTGACGTGGAGAACGAGATTATGAGTTTGGCTGAAAAACTAAGAGAAGAAGGCAGAATTGAAACTGCTCAACGCATGTGTCACCGGCCACAATTACTAGCCCACCCTCTGGCCACTCAAAGTAGCCCACTTAGGGTAAATTTTTTTACATCATTTGTCATCCTC
>JACCSX010000288.1 GCA_013812775.1 Tatlockia sp.
ACTTAACTCGCTGATATACGTCATATACGCTCCTTTTTGGTCGAAGCTGAGTATATAAAATACATTGTAAATCAGCGAGTTATTTCTAGTTGCACCCCTTTTTATTTCTTTTTTGTCCGGCACAAAGTTAAAAGTTTGGTGATTGCACTTACAAATTGAATCCGCGCAATATGGCATCCATCAATAATCTGGTTATAGTGATGAAATTATAAATATCCTTAGTTTAAAAATTCATTTTATTGAACATTTATTATGCATATAATAGTTATGCCTAATTGTTATTTATAAGCGTAGAAGAACGATTTAAGGAAAAGAACTCATGAATTTTATATCTTTATTTCAGTTTAATGTATGTAGATTTAGTTTAAAGAGAATGTGATCTCATTAAAAACAGCTAAGAAATTTATTTCTTATGCATTTATTCTAGGGGTAATTGGTACTGCGATTAGTCACTTTTATATAGCTGCTAATAAAAAAGACTCTTCAAAATACATTTCGCTATCTGAAGCGCCAACCGTGGCTCAACAATTTTTTAGAGAAAATGAAGAGATTTGTGAATTAAATAAAGCGCGTGTCATGAAACAATAAAAATGGAAAAATAGTAGGGGGCCATTAATTGCATCCAAGATAGTTGCTCTCAAGTTTAAGAAAGAAATGGATAAAAAATTCACTAAACATTTTGATCATAAATCAACAATGCATATTTGACTTAAAAGAAGTAGTACACTACTTGTTATCCAAGGGTTGTCTTTTGCTCATTGCCAATTTGGGCCGGATATGCGGGAAAACTTTAAGTATGAAAGCAAGAATTTAGCCTGAGTTTCAAGGCATGACCAACCTGTGATTTAGGGCAATTGTGAGCATGAACAATTAATTTTGTATTTATAACAATCGCGGGCATTATTTCCAAATGCAGGTAAATTTAACCATTTTTTCAATACTCCCTGATTTTTAAATCCCAGTTTCTCTAGTACTCTTAAAGATCCATAATTCTCAAGATCACAGACAGTCCATATTTCTTTAACCTCTGGTTGAATTTTCAACCATTGAACCACCTCATGACCTGCTTCAGTAATGAATCCTTGTTGTTCATAATTACGGCTAATCCCGTAATGAATTTGAACTTTCTCACCTTCATACATCGCAAGAAATATGCCTATTGCTTCATTTGTATTTTTTAATGCAATCACCCAGGCAAAGTTTGGTAACTTTTCTTCCCATGCAATCTGGCACCATTTTGTCAGAAAGTGAGATGTTTCTTCTATTTTACGATGAGGTGGGCGCGTAAGGAATCGAGATCGCTCGCTATCAGAGCAATAATTATGGTATAGATTTTCTGCATCGCCCTCGAAGACCTGTCTTAAATACAATCGTTGAGTAACAATCCTGGACGGATTCATATATCCCCCTGTCCTGTCACTTCATTTAAAAAAATATCTTCATTTTTAAATGGAAGAATAAAGTTCAGCATTTGTGTCAACTGCTCTTAAATATACTCTAGTTAAATCAACGCCCTCAATGGGCTCTTCAAAAATATTTCTGGCGTGAAAGCCTAATGTATTTTTTATATAAAAAGCTCTTCGCTCGCACTGAGGAATACAAATTTTTTGTGTATTCTTTTCTAAAGAGTCACGGATAGATTGCACAAAATCCACATGCTCTTGCAAATTATCCTCAAGTAATACCTGTCCATTTAGAAAGAATCGCCGTTCTCCAAATTTACTAACTTTACTAATGGGTGCCTCTACATAATCAAAAATAGTATTGACGATGTCACCTTTTTCATCAAAATGATAATTAGGATTTAACTTAATTTTAACTCTCACATCCTTTTCTTTGGCAAGCGCTTCATATTTCTCTCCTTCCTCCCATAAAACAGTAGGAATCCACATAAAATTGCCCGGTTTTCGGTAGCTGATGTAAAAATTATAGACCATAATGCATTCAGGAATTTCAATTTTATTAGTACTCAATAAACCATCATTATGAAATCCCAACTTCAATTCAGGTGACGGTTTCTGAAGTCCTTTGGAGTCAATTTTTCGTTCATTACTATGGGATGCAGTATGAACCATAAATGGCAATTGATTAATCGGGTCTAAATTGGCAATACCAATGTGATTGAAAATCCCCATAACCACCGCAGCACCAATTACGGTATTTTCAGATTCATCAAAAAGGGTTGTTTGCGGTACATCCACAACGGCAATCCCTACCTCAATTTTATTTAGTAAACCAATCATCGAATGAATTTCTTCAGCGAAAATTTCCTTGGCAAATTGTTTAATATAGTCACAAATTAATTCATTTTTAAAACTATGAAGATTAAAATTATCTGTCATATTATTTTTTAGTAATGAACCAAACTGTTCATATTTTTGTTCTGAAATTTTGTGAATCAAGTGACTGATGCTGGTTTCCATTTAAGCCCTTACTTATCGACTTATCTAAATTTAGAGGTAGGTATTAACTGTTTTATCTAAAATCAAGATTGTTTTATAGTACATTCAGGATTTTTGAGAACTACTGATATATCTTTGAGAAGTTTACTCATTGTTGCTGCTTGAGATTGTTTTTCAATTATTAAGGGATTTGAAGCTGAGGCTACATTGACTACTGTTGCTGCTGCAACGCCAATCAATATTTTTTTTGGATTCATATTTTTATTCCTTTTTTATGGTTACAGTTAAATTGAAGACTTTTATCCTTGCCTACAATTGATAGCTATTCTAATTGAAGCAGATCCCACTATTCTATAAGAAATGACGATAAATTAAAAATATAGTTATTCCTTATTGGTAGGTAACAGGCTCATAGTAAGTCGAGTAGCCCACCTACCTTATAGAACAATAAGAAACATGATGGTTTTTATTTAACTTTAATTTTGCGTCACAATGCAACTTCCGGTGCTCTAGGCTTAATTGAATAACGATTTTCATTCATTTAAATTATGAAAATTACTCATGAATAAACTCAAGCAATAAAAATATTTGAGGGAAGGCTTTTTCAGGAGTAAAAGGCTATATCACCTGCCAAATTCCTTTAAGTATAGATAAGAATAATTAGGCATCATTTAAAATGCTTTCTTTTCCCAAGTTTTCCAAAAGGCTTCCATTGCTTCTTGTAATTGGGAGTAAGTAGTGACTAATTGCTTAATATTTTGTGGTTTTACCTTAACGGCTTCATGAAATTGAGCTAAAGCCTTATCAAGCTGGGGCAATCTAAGATAGGCAACGCCACCGCGAACTCGATGTAATTCTTTACGTAAAGCTTCATCATCATGAGCAGCATACAATTTAGCCATGGTTTCTTGAGAGAGTTTAAGATCACTGGATAGCATTGATAATAGCTCCCGCACACAGACCTCATCACCATTCATATTTTTGACACATGCCTCCCAATCAATGACTTCATTCGATTTTTCAGGGAAACCGGCTTGTTGTTCAGATAATTCTGCTTCTTCCTTTCGGTGAATAATGTATTGGTCTAAAAGGGTTTCTAATTTTGGCAACGTCAGGGGCTTTGAGAAAACAGCTTGCATGCCAGCAGCGAGCGCTTCCTCTTTCTTTTCAGACTCATTGGCATGGCCTGTTACTGCGATGATGGGTACTTCTGAAGTATATGGTGTATTAAAGGCACGGATTTGCCGAGTGACCTCAATCCCTTCTATATCGGGCAAGCCAATGTCCATCAAAATTAAATCATAGATGTTATTTTGCACCAGTTGTAGTGCCATCGCACCATTCTCTGCATGATCACTGGCACAGTTGGAATGGTTTAAGCAGGATTTTATTGCTATCCCTGCAGCGCGGTTATCCTCTACTATCAGTACAAAAGCTTTAGCATTCGTCTTTGCTATTTCTTCAGGTTTGAGGCTTGTTTTAGGTTGTTGCACTTTCATATTATCTTTTTTGGGTAAACGAAAACAACTCTATGAGCAAAAAGGCTACCCTAAAGATTGGATAGACAAACGATTACGTGGCATTGCTATTCGCCAAAATCTAACCGATGAATGGCAAGAACGCGGTATTATCCGCCAAAGAGATTATGCCATTTTAAGCGCGGAAATTTCTAAAGCAACATTTGGCATGACACCCACCGAATATAAGAAGTATAAAAATCTACCGTCAAAATCAAAAACTAATTTGCGGGATTATATGACAGACTTAGAGCTTATCTTTACTATGCTTGGTTAGAAAATGACCACCGAAATTTCTGCGGTAGAAAAGCCAGAAGGTCTAACTGAAAATAAAAAAGTTGCCCGTCGTGGCGGTAATGTTGTTACAGGCAATGCGCGAAAAGAGGCAGTAAAAGAATTAGGGGAAAGCGTTATTAACCGCAACAATTATTTGTTAACAGAAGATAATATTAAGGACTCATCGGAAGAATAATGAATAGCGCACGTCAATAATTGTTCATATGAAAACGCTGAGTCTCCCTCGGCGACCTCGAAAGCTCCTTTTACACTAAGGTAGATAAGTTATCACAACAATTATTTGAAAAATTTAATTATTCGGCTAATCAGAAGTAAAAAATAGTATCTTTTTTCTTATCCAAAGCGTTCTGCTAGATATATGGTCAACCCAAATCATACCAATATTTTCAAATGCAACAGATTGTCTGGTGTCCAAAAAGTATTCTTTCGAGCATTTGCCTGAAATCGTACTGGAAACACACTGGTCCAATGTTTTTCGATTTACGACATCAAAGGGCGATGTCTATTTAAAACAACCGGTACCACTCTGCACAAGAAGCTAAAGTATTACAACTCCTGACACATCAAATGCAAGTGTGCCAGTGGTGATAACCATCAACGATGATTTGCACTGTTTTCTTATGCAAGATGCAGGAATTTCACTGCGTAAATATCTCAAAAGCGAATTTCATACGGACTTGTTGGTCCCAAGCCATTATTGAGTTTTATTAGTAGGGATAGGACGCCAATCCATGGGGCATTTGTAAAGTACAAAATTATTATCGCAAATATACGTATGATTTTTTGCATCTACAGAGCAACAGCCAATAATATTTTTAACTTTCTCCCTAGGTGGTGCTGCTCTTAAAAAAATCTGCCCATTACAAGAAGGATATATGCATTTAGCAGAAAGAGTTGGCTCCTCAACATACTTTCCATCAGATGATAGAAAATAGTACTTACCCTTGTAAAGCATAAAAGTATTTTTTGTATTTTTTCTAAATAAAACATCCCATAATTGACCGTTCAATCCCCAAAAAAAGCAAAAAGACAGAATAAAAAGTACTAAAAGCTCTGGCAAGAATCGGGTACCCTCAACCCCAATGTATTGAAGAATATTTGAACAATCCGCCATAATTGCAATAACCAAAGAAATACCTGCAAAAATTGAGCGTTGGCGAATTTTTTCCTCTACGCTCTCTCGTGGAATGATTTTTTTAACACCAGTTTCTGTTTTCTTTAATTGAGTAAATTCATTAAATGGAAGGCCAGAAGGTGTAAGATTAATAGACCCTGTATTATTAATACAGAAATTTCGATCGCCCGTAATATTATTTGAATTGCCTATATTGGCTCTATTTTTTGTATTATCTTTATTGGTTTCATCATCCATATTGATCTCATTTTTGAAAAAGTCATTTTGTAAAAATAATACAGGCATAAACCAGGCACTTTTAATTAAGTGTACCCCAAAGTGTACCCTGAAAAATTGATGATATATTTTTTTGAATGTAAACTCATTGATTCTATTGGTCGGGACGGAAGGATTTGAACCTTCGACCACTAGCACCCCATGCTAGTACGCTACCAGGCTGCGCTACGCCCCGATTTGGTTGGGGATCATAACTTTTCTTTTTCTAAAAGACAAGTTTTGTGCCCAATCAGGGGCACAATATGATGAATCATAAACTTATTGCTTTGTTTGCTCACCAGATTTTTCATAATTAGGAACAAATCGCTGTAATGAAGCACTTTCAATCGCTTTAACAGCAATATCCTGAACCTGTAAATTCGCCTGATTGGTTTTATCCGATAAATGTTTCGCTTGGGATTCAAGATGGGTTACTTTTGCTTCTAAGGCTTTTATCATTTGCTCAGATAGCTTACGTTCGCCTTCCACTTCTTTTTGTGCCAATCTCGTTTCATAATCAAATTTAAAGGCCAGTCTTTCAGTAATGTTATTTGTTGTTTCCTGAATTGCTTTTTGTAATTCTTCAGGAAATGTTTCAGCTTTTTGTTTTAAGGCTTGGAACTCTTGTTCTTGAAGAACAATATTGGCTTCCCGGGCTGAAAACTCATGTTCTAATGCTGCGCGTTTTGAGCTAAGTTCTTTTTCTAGTAATTGTTTCTCCAAACTGTAATGATCGCCTTCTTTCTGACGTTTTAATTCACGTTGATAAATATATTCATCTTCTTCGCGTTGACGGGATTTTTTCGCTTGCTGCTCATAATCTTTTTGAGACAACTCAGATTCACTTGTTCTTTTTTCCAAAGAGTACGCTTTTCTGCCATTTCTTGATCAAATTTGAAACTGCGCTCTTTCATCTCTTTATCGAAAGACATAGTTTTCTCTTTTTGGGCTTGTAGTAAAGCGCCTAAACTATCGGCGTTAAATTTGATTTCATGTAGATCCGACAATTCTTTACTTTGCAGTTCAATAGCCTGCTGTAGGGTCATTAATTGCTTATGACTTACTAATAACTGCTCTTCAATATCCTCAAGAGAACGGACTAAGGATAACTTTAATATTGCTATATTCTGAACAATAGCATCGGTGGAGTGACTGACTGCTTTTGAAATGGTTTCTTTCTTCTCTTCAACTACTTTTATTTCCTGCTTGCTGGCTTTCTTCGCCGTTTTAAGCTGCTCAAGAGCCTCATGATAAGCCTCCAGTATTTCATTCTTAGTGTTTTTAACGCTAACTTCATCAGTCATGGTGATCTCTCGTCTAAAAGAATCGGGTATTTTAAAAGACTATAAGAAACTGCCTTAACTGTGGTTAGCACCGCCGAATATCATTCCTTATAAATGATCTAAGGGTAATGAGGTTGTATCGCAAATTGTTCTTAATATGAAGCTGGAATGAACGCTGCTGACACCATTTATTCTGGTTAATTTG
>JACCSX010000289.1 GCA_013812775.1 Tatlockia sp.
ACTTAACTCGCTGATATACGTCATATACGCTCCTTTTTGGTCGAAGCTGAGTATATAAAATACATTGTAAATCAGCGAGTTATTTCTAGTTGCACCCCTTTTTATTTCTTTTTTGTCCGGCACAAAGGGTGTTTAACTTTGTGCCGCACAATTTTATAACTCCCCACTACGTCATCTCGAGCATAGCGAGAGATCTCCGGATTTAGCACCAGCCACTTCCAGAGATCCCTCGGGATGCCCGGGTCGCGATGACGGGCACTTGACTAAAGAACCAATTCTGCTGATAATTTACTCATCTTGCCCTCAAAATATGAAAATGACAATTTTTATTCAGGAAAACCAATGAAATTAATAAACTTACCTCTAAGGAAAGGGCTTTGGCTCTTGGTTGCTGCTTTATTCGCAGCGACATCCTGTGCAGCTGATTCAAACATAAACAATTCACTCAAAATAAAATTACAAAAAGCGCTGGAAAAATCCGCAAAAGACCAACTGGTTCCTGGGGCCCTTGCTTTCGTGCACCGGCCAGGTAAATCTATCAGCGTCCACTATGGAACCCGCCAATTAGGTAAAAATGATGCGCCTACCAGCAAGAGCTTTTTTCGGATTGGTTCAAATACCAAGTCGATGATTTCTGCAGTTATTGTGCAATTAGCTCAAGAAGGTGCCTTGAATTTGGACGATTCAGTTGAAAAGTACCTCCCAGGCGTGCCCAATGGCGAAAATATAACCCTGGATTTAATGATGAAAAATCGCTCCGGTCTGGCTAATTATTTGCAATCTCCAAAAATAGCCAAAGCCTTTGACGCTAACCCTACTAAAAATTGGACGCCCGAGGAATTGTTAAATTTATCGTTTGAACAGCAACAATCAGCTCCGAATGAAAAATTCGACTACTCCAACACTAATTTTATACTGCTGGGTCTTATTGCAGAAAAACTGGATAAAAAACCCTTAGCCAGAATTTTTAAAGAACGATTATTTGACCCCTTAGGGATGAAACATACTTATCTACCTGAGGCTTCAGAAATCCGGCTGACAAAACCTTATTCGCATGGTTATGGCTACGGTAGATCAGCGCATATATTCACCCATAAGCCCTATACGTTAAAGATGCAGCAAGCAGTGAAGCGTGGTCTTCTAAAACCTAAAGATTATACGGTACAAAGTTCATCTTGGGCCTGGGCTGCCGGTGGTGTTGTATCTAATGCAAAGGATCTCGCTATCTGGATTGAAGCTTTAGCTGAAGGAAAATTATTTAATGCTGAGTATTATGACCGATGGTTAAAAAGCCCTGAATCCAGCGATCCAACCAACCCGGACATTAAATACGGCTATGGATTTATGACTATAAAGAATCACTTTGGTTTGTTCTATTTTCACAGCGGCGAGCTGCCAGGATTTAATTCTTATATGATTTATAATTCAAAGGATAAACAAGCCATTACTATCTGGTCAAATTTAACAGTCTCTATCACAACTGAGCCTACGGCGGGTCCAATTAAGTCCGCTATCTTTGATGTTCTTTATAACACGCCCTAAAGTCTTGCAAATATTTATATGTCAATTCAGGTGCTCATTATCTTAATTAGCACCTGAATTTTAATAAGTTTGAAATTTTTTTTAATCAGCTGTATTGTGTCTAGCATCTCTATTATGTGTATTACTTAAGTCATAAGGAAAATGATTATGAGATACCACCTGCTAGGCTTAGGGCTTTCTGCCTTAGTCATTCAAAATAGTTTTGCATCCCAAGCTCTTGTACAAACTACCCCAGTTGCCCAGCCTACTACTTGCATAGCTTCGGAATTCTTTGTTACAGGGGATTCAAATTGGAAATCAATAACGCTTAAATTAACCAATAATTGTAATTCAGCAGTTGATTTTGAAACTACTACGGTAACTTTTAAAAACACGGCACCTCTTAACACTGGCTTTTGGGGAGTTTTTACACCACCCTTACCCTACCCTGATCAGCCTTTAACTATCAGCTCTCAGCCGCAAGCTGATGGAACGTTTTTAGCTACTCTCATCCTGCACTTTACAGCTTATCCTGGAGTTACAACAAAATTGCCAGTGGGAAGCTCCATTCGAATTCAGTATGGTGCGAGCTCTGATAACCATATTGAAAATTCAACCTCTGTCGTTTTAGGAGGAACTCCTGTTCAAACCGGAAGTCTTCTATTAACCAATGCCTCTACCAAACCTGGCAATGTGCCCCAAACCTATTCCTTAGTTCATCTAACTATGAATGGATCTAAAATCAGCGATGTCCAGCTTCCCTGGAATACAACAGCCACAGTAACTGATTTAGTACCGGGGACCTATACAATCGCTCCCGAAGCTATTTCTGATACAACGGGCATCTCTTATCAAGGTACTGCTGTTCCTAGCACAGTCACAGTGATTGCCAATCAACAGGCCTCATCAGTAATTTCCTATAGCCAGGTTCAGCAAGCAGGAAAGATTACAATAAATGTTCAAAATCTTCCCACAGTGCTGGTTGGTTACAGCAAAAAACCTGTGGTTTCATTGCGAGAAACTCAATCCGGTTCTTCTCTGAGCCAAACTCTTGACTGGAATAGTTCCACTACGGTTAACCAGTTAAAAATAGGTAGTACCTATACTTTTTCAACGAATACAATTAACTTTAATGGTTATAACTGCACGCCAGGTTTTAATCCGGGCAGTTTGGCAGCAAGTGCTACGCCTGCTACAACCAGCCTTAGCTATACCTGTGTGCAAGTAGCACAGGATACAGTAACTTTAAAGGTGACTGGTGCTCCAACAGCTTTAACATCTTTAAAAATAACCTTAACTCCTAATGATAATACTGCCGCAAAAACAAGCACTATTAATCTAGCAAATGGCAGTGGCTCAAATACGGTACTTTTGACTGATGGCGTTATTTACACTTTGTCAGCAAACCCTGTCAGCGGTTACACCATTAGCTTCACACCACAGCCGCTAACCGCCACTGCGAATGCCATAGCGACTATAACCCTAACTCAGCAGGGCAGCGGCACTCCCCTTGCAGCCAATGGTCAGTTAAGGGTCTGTGGAACCAAGTTGTGTAATGAGCATGGCAATCCCATTCAGCTCAAAGGAATGAGTACTCATGGCTTGCAGTGGTATGGCGAGGGAGTTTGTATAACCCCTGCCTCCCTGGATGTTTTAGTTAATAATTTTAAAGCTAATGTGATTAGGCTATCTCTATATGTCCAAGAAAATGGTTATGAGTCTAATCCTGCCAAATATACGCAACAAGTTAAGGATTTAATCAATCAAGCCTATAATCGCGGCATATATGTGATCGTGGATTGGCATATCTTAAATCCTGGTGATCCTAATTATAACCTGGATTTCGCAAAGGCATTCTTTACCGAGATTACTACAGCTAATACCAATAAAAACAATATCTTATATGAAATTGCCAATGAACCAAATGGTGTAAGCTGGGCTACAATTAAATCCTATGCTAATCAAATCATTCCTGTCATCAGGGCAATTGATGCTAAAGCACCGATTCTAATTGGAACAAGAGGTTGGAGTTCTTTAGGAGTATCCGATGGTAGCTCTTTTCAGGAAATTATTGACAACCCTCTTACCTTTTCCAACATTATGTACACCTTCCACTTTTATGCGGCATCACATGGCAATGATTATTTAAGTGCTCTTGATAATGCATCGAATGTACTGCCTGTTTTTGTCACTGAGTTTGGTACTCAAACTTTTACTGGTGACGGGGCCAATGATTTTGCGATGTCCGATCAATACATGCAAAAGATGGCCGCTAAACAAATAGGTTGGACAAATTGGAACTATTCAGATGATGCTCTTTCTGGTGCAATCTGGACCCCGGGAACTTGTTCAAGCAACGTTTGGACAGACAATCGTTTAAAACAAGCTGGGCTTTATATTAAAAATAAAATTTTAAATCCTTGAGTTACCAGGTTGTCATCCACACGCGAACGGGGATGACAACCTTGAACAGCTACTTAATCTTGGATTTGTGTATCGCCTTTGCAAAAGCATCTGCGGTTTTTAACTGCCCCCTTTCACTAAAATGGCAATCCCCAAGGCTTCTGTCCTCTTTAAATAATAAATTATCAGTATCGGCGCCGAGATAAATATTATATTTAGAATTGGCAAGAGAGCGTTGAGCTGCCGCTATAGGATTATTTGCTGTCCAGTCTGGCGCAGGACCACATTTAGTAGCAATGGCATAATAGACAGGAGGCATTAACTTATCTTCGCTACGAATAGTACTAAGGAGGGAGTTAAAGCCTTCTTTGTATTTCTCAGCTCCTGTCTTTGCAGTAAAATCAGTTTCACCCTGATGCCATATCACCTCGGTCACCATATATTTTG
>JACCSX010000300.1 GCA_013812775.1 Tatlockia sp.
GCTTAAATTGACAGAGCGAACCGCAAATAAACCTATTAACATGCGTGCAAAACAATCTAATCTAGCCTTGTTCCAAACCAGATTATCCCCTAATATTCGCTGTAACTCGCTGACTTTATTCATATAATCCCCTTTTTTGGCGAAAAGAATTATATAAAATTAATTTAAAATCAGCGAGTTATTCTCTATTTCCCTTCTTTCCTCTTAAAATTGTCCTGTGCAAAGCCCTAAATAATCAATCATTTTAAACTTAATACTATCTTAAGCTAAGGCTTTTATACTCCCATCAATTAAGTTTGGGGGATAGAATGAGAATTGACAGTGCAAATGAGCTTTATAAGCAATACTACGATGAACAATATCAAGCATTTATCCTCGGAAAAGCAAAGGAACTTTCCTTACAAGCGCCGGCCCCAGGCATAACACCATGGAATGCCATCTCCTCTGAAACAGACACCTATTCTAAAGAAACCTGCTTCCCTGATAAATTGAAGGGAAAAGTCCATTTCATCAAGAAGAATGAGAAAAACCATGCTCTCCTATGGGAAACAAAGGCAGAAACATTAAAAGCAGGCGTACGTTGGGGCCTGATTAAGGCTGAATCAATAACGGGCCGAGTCATTTCAACTTTAGGACAGTACCGGGTAATTGCTTATGGAAAACGTATTGTCAAAGAAAAGAATTTTATGATCTCTAACACCCAAGCCCTGAAACTTTCCCTATTGGATGTATATCAGGATAGATTTGAAGCCCTTCAACCCCTGGAATCTCTGGTTAATACTACTGCAGATAAGGCGCGTTATGCTGCAGTTATAGAAGAATATATAAATACACTGAAGGCACTCAAAACAAGCATCCCTTCTAAATTCTCCGGATTACATTTAGAAAAAGAGGGAAGGGACATCAAGGAGAACTATTATCAAGGGATGAACTATGCAGAGCTACCCAATAAAATCATCGCAGACCTTGATCAAGATATTAGAAATGCCGAAACATACTGGGAACAATTAAAAGAGAAAGACTCAACCCATGAAGCTAATCGCGCCCGCGGCAATGTATCCTCTTTAGAATTTGTAAAAAGGCAGATGCATAAGAGTCTCTATGAATTCCAGGGATTAAACCAGGACGTTGTTTTTGCGATAGGAGCTGGAAGTCGGGGTAAAATGAACGACTTCATTGTAGACGCCCGTGATCTAATCGATAGTCATAAACCGGATTTACGGAATGCAGTTAGCGAGAAACACCATGGTTTATACGCCTCTCCAAAGGAATCCATTGTTTATGATTTTTCCAAAGATGAATTATCACCGCAACAGGAAAGAGAAGCACTGGCAGCAATTAGTTTTATTGAGGGTTGGGATGCAGTCGATTATACCTCAGATTGGGCAAAGCCCAGGGTAATTAATCAGTCCAATCCAGAAGCTCCAACTAGCACTCTATTAACAAAAATATTCGCAACTGAATGGAATACGCATCGCAATTTTGGCGTAGCTCTCGGCCATTATATTGTAAATTGGTTTAAGGGAATCATTTATCCTACCCAACCTTGGGACGGAGAGGAAGAAAAGGAAGAAGGAGACGAGGAGAGTTTTCATTTATATGCTTCTGAGTTGATTAAAAAATCAAAGCCTGATTTCCCGCTGTGGATGAAAGGTTGGCATTTTGTGAAAAGAGTTGGTGTGGCGATTAAAGATATTTTTATAGGAATCAGGAATTTTGGACAACAGTTCACACTTTACCTGAAAATAGACCTGCAAGATGATTGGGCATCAACGAAGTCACGGCCCGCATATAGAGATACCTTGGCTGAGGCAGATAACCAGATTAAATATATTCATACAGAAGAACAAAAAATACGGAAGGAACTAGGAATATTGCCGCTTCATGCAGCAAATGATGAGCTGTCATCCTTAAAATTAGCCCACTCTGATTATCACCTTAGCTATGGTGAGGAGCATGATGTATTGACTGCTGTGGTGCAAGGTATCGGCGGTTTTACCGGCCATTTTACGCATAATCTTTTTGAAAAGGATCCGGTTGGCGCGCTAATCTACTCCAGTGCTTTTGTAGTTGGGGGCATTAGTATTTTCCTTCCTTTAATGGGTAAAACGCTGTTTGGTACCCAATTTGTTCATGGATTTACAAAATTTGCTGAACTGGTAGGTGCTACTCCTATGTCTGAATGGCTTTGTGGCTCTTTAACCTTGGCTCAAGGCCTGCAGTCTTTATACGGATTAAAAGATGGCCCCAGTAGCGGGCTTGCTACCGGGATCACGGCTTTAATTGAGGACCCGGTTACCGGCGCGCTCTGTTTTGCAGCAGCTTATGGAATAGGCTATGCAATTGCCAATATTCCAGGGATAGGTGAATATATTCGTGCGGAACTAGGCTCAAGCGATGTGCTCAATTATCCGGTAATAGGAATAAAATTCGGAGCCGGAGCAATTTTGATTTTGGTATCCGATGACAATGGCGTCATCCATAGTATTGAAAGACCTTATGATTTTGAAAAACTAACTCATTTATGGAAGCATTTGCAAAAATATCCTGTAGTGATAAAAGAAGTTTCTAAAATGATGCAGCGACTAGAGATGGTCCAATGGCTTTCTAAAAATGCATCTTTTTTAACTAAACTGGAGCCTGACACCCAGTTTGAAATTGAAAGACAAATCGATAAAATTTTCCCAGCTGAGCAAGCAATCTCTCTTAAAAAACTGATTCACCCTGAAACGGAAAGATCGATTGCTTTCCAGATGTTTTCAGTTCCCTTAGGTTACATACCCGTACTTTTCAGATTAGTCTGTTCATTTGGACTGAGTACTGCAGCCTGGATAAATCACAATCCAAAATGGAAAAAGCCAATGGAGCGCGCTGGCGAAGCTTTATTGCGAAAAACTGCCAAGGACATTACCAGAGTATTCAATGTCTTATCCAATTCCTTATATATAGCGGTGAATATAACTGCTAGTCCTTTTAAGGCTCTGTTAATATTAATTACTATGTTAATTGGCCGAGCTACGGCTTTTGCAGAAGTTCCTTCAGGTCATTTTCTTCATAAAGGTTTTGCCTATATTCATGATTTATATAGACAGATTGGAGAAGCTTTATATCCTCTCAGGGCGATGAAATCAGTGGTTTTTGCTGATCCTGTACATACTGTAAATGAGGTTTGTAATAGAATGGATCAATTAGTAGAAGGAACTTATACGAGATTTAACAAGGATTTACCTTTGAAACCCAATGAAGATCAACCTATTCTTGAGGAGTCTTCACAGCACAAAAGTATCTTTCAGTCTGAGCAAGTGGCTACTGTTAAGATTGAAGAACGGGCGAAATTCACCCCAATTTAACTTAGGTAGCAGCGGCATTCATTTTGAAACTCTTTAGGTGGCCATCGAGCAAATCTAGAAATTGTTTAATATAAATTGGCTTAATAGACTTATGCGCTGGAATAGTTATTTTAGATCCTTATCAGAGGAAGTACTCAAGTTAGCAAATAGTGGAAAAACTAAAAAAGTCATTGCTGAGGAATTAAATAATGGTATAGCCAGTGTATTTCGAATTTTAAGTTCTTTTAGACTATCAAAAAAATACATCAGTTAAAGTTAAACAGCATTTGTTATAAATATTGAAACAATTGTAAAATGAAAGTGCGCACCAAGTAAGAGGAAAGATTAATAATGTCTGCAAATCTGGATTTTGAATTTAATTTTATTAAAGGTTTATTGGGAAAATCTACTCGGAAAAGATGGCGTGCATTGTTTACATCTCAAAATGGTCGGAAACGATTTTTGAAAAAGCTTTATCATGATTACATGTTTGACGACAAATATACTATTGAGCTTACTCCATCTAATCTAATGCCAGATGATATATATGATTTATTACAAAATTACGGCGCACCTGACACCTGTTATATAATTGCCAATAATGTTGACATGGATACCAAAACATTAAATTTACGAGAGTGTTTGCACTATATACAAGGTAATTTTTCTGAGGGCTGGATCTTATGTTGCGTTCCCGGTTCTTTACTATATTACATTGGCGAAGCACCCTATAATAGATTCATTGTCTATAAAGATACAGATTGAGATTTGAAGTCCTAGCGAACGAAACATACGCTAAATAATACCATTTTTATCAGACCAGTAAATTTATGCTTCAATTTGTGTTTTTTGGCATGTTTGAGATGGATCAGTGATGCTATCTACCCCACCCTAATTAGCAAATTAAATTTTTCAACTTCAAATTTAATTTAGCCTATCTCCCCAGTCATCCATTTGAAGTTCTACCATTTTTATCTTACCTCTTTGGTAACAGGTAATTTGAGGCAATTCGGTAGCTAACTTCGACATTAAGACTTAATAAATTCTTAAGGATTAATCTGTATTATTCTTTCGCATTAAATATAAATGGAAAAGACTATGCGTTCTAAGTTCAATCCCTATGAAATTTTAGGAGTTCCTCCAACATCAAATGTAACTGATATAAGAAGAGCTTATTATAAACTTTCGCTGAAGGTACATCCTGATAGAAATCCTAAAAAGGAAAAGGATGATAGTGAAAAGAAGTTTAAGAAACTCGTTAAAGCTTATGAAATGCTAACCAAAACAGAAAGTTTTTCTAAAAATAATGCTAATAAACATCTTAAAGCATTAAATTATAGTGGTATTTTTTCTTATCAAAAAGATGTACTGAATAACATTATTTTGCCAGATCAAGAAAATGAAAAATATGAATTTAAGAAGCAAGTTTCTGCGCCCAATATTGGTTTAAACGATTTTAATGAAAGGTATAGGAAATTAAAAAAGCAAGAAAAGCTAAAAGAAAAATTCAGTACTTATCATTTGCTTACTTACAATTTGAAAGGAATTTGCAATCTAGATAATGAAACTATAATGAAAAGGATTAAAAGAGGAGAAAACAATTATCGTTATATTTCGGATTCTATAAAGGAAAAGGCATTATTGTGGAAGGCTGAAAAAAAAGGATATGCACCCATATATTTATATGGAACAGCTCATCTAAGTATCGATAACTTCAACATTAAAGACAGGTTTGATGACCTATTTAATTATCTTATTGACCAAGTGGATGTTGTATTACCAGAAATAGAAAGTTGTTGCATCTTTGATCAAGGCGAAAATATAGATGAATTCATTGTCTTAAAAGCACATCATAGTGGAAAAGAGCTAAGGCCATTAGAAAATAAGCTTATTAGAATGACTACTATGTCTGAAAAACTTTTAAATAGCTTTAATTCAAATTCAAATTCATTTTCTGATTCGAGAATTAAGGAATTAACACGGTCCTATTTGACGGGTAGTAATTCTATCACTATGAATGGAACTGTTAAATCTGAACTTATCAAATCTGCAATCAAAAGAAATTTTTTCTGGATGGAAGATATTTTATCACTATCGTATAAGAAAAAAACCTCTCTTGTCGTCGCTGGTGGAGCTCATAATTCTGGCGACTATGGTCTGCCAAATCTTCTAGCTTATGAAGGGTATAAACTTACACCTTTAATTAAATCAGCTCCCCCAAGTAAAAAAGCTATAATACGCAATCTTGTTTTTGGCACCAATAATTTATTTTTTCAACCTGAAATCAATAGAAAAAATGAACAGGAAATGCAAATAATTCCTTATAATATGCGATGATTTTCCTCCAACAAATGCTTCTAGTAACAAGAACTCTGGAAGAGAGAACGCAATCCCAGAAATTTGATAAAGAATATTTCCGTAACTCCCCACGTCATCCCGAGCGAAGCGAGGGATCTGGTAGTGTTCAAATAAGTGTGTCAGCTCTTTAAGAATTGTTATAATTTTTACAAATAGGAGAGCTGTAGCATGAATAATAAAGAAATAGATTTAGCTAATTTTGATTTCAGTCAATTTCAAACCGA
>JACCSX010000034.1 GCA_013812775.1 Tatlockia sp.
CCTTCTCCCCGTTTCCGGGGAGAAGGGAGTTTTTTTTATTAATGAACAAAATTGGAATCATGAAAGAACGTGCTAAAGAACTAAGATCAAACCTGACAAATGCAGAGAATCGCATGGGGTACTATTTGAGGAATAGACGATTAGGGGGCTATAAGTTTGTGCGAGAAATGGTTATAGGCCAATATATTGCTAATTTTGTATGCCGCGAAAAAAACTATCGTTGAAATTGATGGTGGGCAGCACATGAATGCTGTTGAATATGATTTATTACGTACCAAAAAATTAGAGAGTTATGGTTATAAAGTGTTACGCATTTGGAATCACGAGGTTTTTCTAACTATACAAGATGTAATGAATAAATTCTAAATATACTCAAGAATAACTGAAAAAGCTCCCTTCTCCCCAACAGGAGGGGAAGGTGCCCCAGGGCGGATGAGGGGTTAAAACTGCTCCCAATTATATTTTCCATGTTATACTTGTCAACCTAACCCAGCAAAGGTTTTACAGAGAGTAGCCTGCAATGTCTGAAAATTACACAGCTGAAGCGATTGAAGTCTTAAGTGGCCTTGAGCCGGTTCAACGTCGTCCAGGTATGTACACTGACACAACAAGACCCAATCACCTTGTTCAAGAAGTGGTCGATAATAGCGTCGATGAGGTTATTGCCGGTTTTGCCAGTCAGATTATCGTCAGACTTCATGAAGATGGCTCGGTTGAAGTTGAAGATAATGGACGCGGAATGCCTGTTGATCTTCATCCGCAACTTGGTTTGAGTGGGGTTGAAGTCATTATGACTCGTTTGCACGCCGGCGGTAAATTCTCCGACAAAACCTACAGTTTCTCCGGTGGCTTGCACGGCGTAGGCGTTTCTGTAGTGAATGCGCTTTCTGACCGGGTTGATGTCACCATAAAACGCAATGGCCTTATCTATAACATGGCTTTTGCCAATGGCGATAAACTAGTTGAGCTAAACGAAACTGGTGTTACTAAAAAACGTGATACTGGAACAATTATTCGCTTCTGGCCGAATCCCAAATACTTTGATACTACCAAGATTTCTGTAAAACAACTCACACATGTATTGCGCGCTAAAGCTGTGCTTTGTCCTGGTTTGTCGATGACCTTTATTAATCAGGCCACTAATGAGCAAGTACATTGGTGCTATGAAAAAGGACTCTCCGATTACCTTCGCCAATCATTACCCTCAGATTACTTCCCTGAAGAACCTTTCACTGGTGAATTTACCAGCGAAGAAGCCATGGTAGACTGGGCTTTAGCCTGGGTCCCCACAGGTTCAGGTTCATTGAGTGAAAGTTATGTCAATCTGATACCCACGGTACAAGGCGGTACTCATGTTAATGGCTTACGCGCGGGTCTTTATGATGCTTTAGCTACCTTTTGCGAACAGCGCAACCTCTTACCTCGCGGCGTAAAATTAGCCGCTGATGATCTTTGGGAGCCCTGCCAATACGTTTTATCAGTCAAAATGAAAGAACCTCAATTCGCCGGCCAAACTAAAGAACGTTTGAGTTCCCGACAAACAGCCGGTTTTGTAAGTTCAGTAGTTAAAGATGCTTTCGCTCTCTGGTTAAATCAACATCGCAACCAGGGTGAAGCGATAGCTGCTTTTACAATTGAGCGAGCGCAAAAACGTCTTCGCCAATCTAAACAAGTGGCACGTAAACGTGTCAGCCAGGGACCAGCTCTTCCTGGGAAACTAGCGGATTGCCTGCAAACTGATTTGAGCCAGGCTGAATTATTTCTCGTGGAAGGTGATTCCGCAGGTGGATCTGCAAAACAGGCGCGAAATAAAGATTTTCAAGCCATCCTACCTCTGCGTGGCAAAATTCTTAATTCCTGGGAAGTTGATTCCTCGCAGGTCCTGGCTTCCCAGGAAATACATGATATTTCCGTAGCCATTGGTATTGATCCAGGCTCCGATGATTTAAGCGGCCTACGTTATGGCAAAATCTGCATCCTTGCCGATGCTGATTCTGATGGCGCTCACATAGCCACTCTAATTTGCGCTTTATTTTTACGCCACTTCAAACCCTTAGTTTTAGCCGGCCACATTTTTGTTGCCATGCCGCCCTTGTATCGGATTGATGCAGGCAAAATAATTCATTATGCGCTGGATGATGAGGAAAAAGAAAAAATTATTGATCATCTTCAAAAAATATCGAAAGCTAAAATCAATGTCCAACGCTTCAAAGGCTTAGGTGAAATGAACCCGATCCAATTACGGGAAACTACGATGGATCCTAATACCAGACGTTTAGTGCAACTTACTTTGGATGATGAGCCTAATACCATGGCATTAATGGACATGATGCTTGCTAAAAAACGAGCTTCTGATCGTAAAGTTTGGCTAGAATCGAAGGGGAATCTTGCAGAGATTTAAACCCTGCTAGACAAATTAGTATCTATGTCTGAACTTAAGGATGGCGCCCAACGTAAAAACGTGGGAGCCAATAAAAGGATAATATGCAATACCTTCGTTTTGGCAACTCTAATCTTAAGGTTTCAAAGCTCTGTCTAGGCTGTATGACTTATGGTGATCCCACAAGCGGGCATCATGCCTGGGCTTTGAATGAGCAAAATTCCCGTCCTTTTATCAAGCAGGCTCTGGAGCTTGGCATAAATTTTTTTGATACAGCGAATATGTATTCCTTCGGTGCCTCTGAGATTGTTCTTGGCAAAGCGCTTCGTGATTTTGCTAAACGAAGCGAAGTAGTTATTGCAAGCAAAGTTTTTTTCCCTATGAAAAAAGATGATCCCAACAGTGGCGGTCTTTCCAAAAAAGCTATTTTCTATGAAATTGACCAAAGTCTTAAACGCTTAGCTACTGATTATATTGATCTTTATCAGATTCATCGCTGGGATTATCAAACCCCTATTGAAGAAACCCTGGATGCGCTCAATGAAGTAGTGAAAGCAGGAAAGGCGAGATATATAGGCGCTTCCTCGATGTTTGCCTGGCAATTTGCAAAGTCCCTTTATTTAGCAGACAACCACCATTGGCAGCGCTTTATTTCCATGCAACCTCACTATAATCTTCTTTACCGTGAGGAAGAGCGGGAAATGCTTCCTCTTTGTCAGGCTGAAAATATCGCCCTTATGCCCTGGAGCCCGCTGGCACGCGGCAGGCTGGCCCGTTCTCTACAAAGTGCACCGACACACCGTCTTGCAACTGATATTTTTGGAAAAAAACTTTACGACAATACGAAAGAATCCGACGATCTCATCATTACTCAAGTTAATAAAATTGCTGACAATAGAAGGCTGCCTCCATCCCAGATTGCTCTTGCCTGGTTATTAGCAAAGCCTGTAGTAACAACACCTATTATTGGTGCAACAAAACCCCAACATCTTATTGATGCTGTAAATGCTTTGGCGATCAAATTAACCGAAGAAGAAATTCAAGAATTGGAAAAGCCTTATATTCCTCATAGAATTGCGGGCTTTAGCTAGCCCTCTGCCTGTTTTAAATTTTTTAGAGGCTTCTCAGCTGACCCGTATTTTAAAACCATTTCATTAAAGGCATCAAATTAGAATGATCATCTGTCCACAACTGATCAGTATCACTCCCTCCGGCAAAACGCCAGCCTTCTTTTGCGATTAACTCCATTCCTAAGTGCTTATCAGCTGTGAGCAAAACCCATTGTGATTGAAGCTGGCCTGCCCCATAGTTTCCCGCATGCAACTTATGCAATACTAACAGTTGCAATTGACGGCCAGCTGCCATTAACACTGGAAGTAATTTTAAATGACGGTTAGAGATATTTACCAAAATAACCCCATTAGTTTTAATTTTATGCTGATATAATTTAAAGGCTTCTAAGGTTAAAAAATGAGTAGGTATCGCATCAGAGGAAAAAGCATCAATCACTAATAACTCATAACCTGCATCCTCACTCTTTGCTACGGCAATACGTCCATCACTTTGGATCAGCGATATCGAAGGCGGGCAATCTCGTAAATAACTAAAATAATGGTGAGCTATATTAATTACTTGCTTATCTATATCAATCATTTTGACCTGATCACTAGCTCGGAATTGACAGGCCATCATCCCTGTTCCTAACCCGATAATCATCGCATGCAACGATTGCTCTCTCTTCTGCAATTGCTTAATTACTGGCAAGGTAGAACCATAATAGGCCATAGCTCCATTTTGATTAGCATCCACATTTAACATTTGAAAACCATGTAAAGTACTTTGACTTATTAATACTCGGGCCTCTTTTGATTGAAGAACCTGTTTTACACCATAAAAATTACGTTGCTGATTAATAATTTCATTTTGTTTAAACCAGGGACCAAATAAAAAAACCAGGATAATTGTCAAACCTGAAAAAAAACTAACTTTATTTTTAGGCCAGATTACAAGGAGACTCAAGGCTATAATTTCAAGGACATGATTTGTTTTTAACCAATTCCCTAACAAATGATCGGGAAGATAATAATTAAGCAAAAGTAGCAGGAATACAATGAAAGGGCTGTAGCCAATTCCTTTGGATTTAGGCAGGGAAATACAAAGCAGGGCCAGAACTAAAATTAAAGGGTATTCATAGGCCCCATTAAATAATCGAGGAGCTAATAATCCATTAAACAGACCTGCCAAAACCCCTCCGAAAGCTAAACAGAAATAAAAGCTGGTTAATTGGGTGACTGGTGGCCTGATTTTCACTAACTCGCCGTGACAGAGAAGAGATAACATAAAAAAGCTGGCTAGATGAAAAATTATTAATTGCCAGATTGGCAGTAAATTAGCTCCAAAAATGAACCCAAGCATGGGGAAAATGATAAAAAATAAAGAGTGCCTCATAACCCAAGCGTGAGAAATAAGCGGTTTTTTAGCAAAAGTTATTATAAAAGATAATAAATAAAGAGATAAAGGCAGGATCCAAAACAAGGGTGTTGCTGCTATATCGGTTGTGATATAAAAAGTGAGTCCTAACATTAAACTGCAAGGAATAAAACTATAACTAATCCAGCGCAAAATCATTAGCGGGTTCTGTCTTTCATTTTCAATTTTCGCCTTTGATTGTGAGGAATAGGACACAGCGAAAAAAACAAATAACAGCGATATCAGATAAACTCCAAAAACCAAGCTCCAGCTATAAACCTGCCTGTTCAAACCAATATAACTCTCAATTAACCAGGGGTAGCTTAAGAGCGCCAATAGGGATCCAAGGTTAGATACTACATAGAGAAAATAGGGATCATTCGCTCGTTTAGCCCTTGTCTGACTATAAGCAAATTGCAGAAGAGGTGCTGAAGCGCCAATGACTAAAAGAGGTAATCCTAGTTGACCTACTAAAAATTTTAAAAGGGTTAAATCAGGAGCTCCCGATCCTAAGGTGGGGGCCAAATTTAGAGGAAAAGCAGTTAAACATAATAAAATCAATAGGATATGAATTAGTTTCCATAGCCAAGGCTTTGTAAAACGGCTAAGAAACCAGGCATAGCCATAAGCGAATAACAACTCTAATTGGAAAAACAACATACATACCGTCCACACGGCCGGTGTACCACCGTAAATAGGAAGGATGATTTTAGCCACCATGGGTTGGATTGCGAAGAGTAAAAATGCGCTTAAAAACAAAGAAACTGCAAAAAATACATGAATCACAACTCGTCCTGAATCTTTAAAATTTGATAAATGTTAATGTAATTTCTCTTTTAGCGCTAATTTTAGATCTATCTTCTCTTGAGAGCATATCTAGTCCAAAGGTGTCTAAACTTAAGATATGTGGGTATTAATATTACCTTAATGAACTTGGTTTAACCTAGTATCTAGCGCGCTTTAAAATCTCCAGGAGAGGTATATGCATCCTGAATTGAAAAAATATTTGATTAGGCTTTTTTTAATTATTAAATTCCCCGATTCCTTTAAAGAATCCTGGCTAACCAATATGGCTGATTACCAGAACATTGATGAAGCTATTGAATCTATTAACAATTTAAAACCTAGAATTTTGGATTTGGATAATTCCCACGAACTTAAACATCTGGGCATCTTCTTCTCTTTACTAAACAAAGCTGTACATTTTCCTTATCCCGATAGACCGCATGACCTTGAGCATAATAAACAATTCAACAACTACCTGATTCAACAACAGAGCGTTTTTGACAAGGTGGAAAACCTGCCTGATTGTAATTACACCCTTAGAAAAACCGAACAATTAATTGCCGAAAACGATATTAAATACATGGAGTTAAAAGCTAGAGCAATTCAAAAACTAATGAATATTGCCGAAAGAGAAATTCCAGATATTAAATTAACTACTTTGGAAAATGCGATTAAAAATCATGAAATTGCTATCGCCAATCAAATCGACATTAACAACAAAATCAGATTGGAAAATGAATTAATTTTGTTAAAGGATCTAAATAAATTATTTAAACTATCGATAATAAACATCCCGATGGAAAATGGAAATCCTGACAGTTTCTGCATTCTGGATGATGCTGCCGGCGGTGTTACTGAAAAGCTGTCATTAGTGGGGCTGGATGAAGTTAAAAAGCAACTCCAAAATATCCAGGAAAATGAAATTAGAAACTTGACGGACTATTGCTTTAAAAGAGAGAATTTTAAGTTAAGTACGCAAGCAATTCTTAAGCTACCCAAACATGCCTCTATAATCGAAGTCCAAAGAGAATCGATCGCTTTAAACATCTCGCGAATTCTTGGTTTTAACACCGCAAAATCCACTATGATTGAACATGAAGGCAAGGCAGCTTTGTTTGTTCCTTTTGATAAAATTCAAGTGCTAAAAGAAGTGGCAATGGGTGAGGAAAAAATTGCGATACTTCCCTCATCTTTTTCTTTCGCTGGATTGAAAAAAATTGGGGAAAAATATTTACATTATTCCACCATCGTTCCTGTTGGTAATCAGTTACATTCGGATCAAATTATCAACGATTTTGGCCATGTAATGGCTTTTTCCTATCTATGCAATGACACTGATTTTATTGGCATGGAAAATCAAAATAAAGCAATAAAGGATTGCGACCTGTATATTTTCGATCAAGTGATTATGAGCAAAGCCAAGATGGAATTAGACTCACGGTTAAATCTGGTTCCTATTGGAGTAGGTAAACATTCTCGTCATAATCAAGGAAGAAATCGCTCTCTTATTGAAGATTCTTCCTTTGACACTAAATTTACCAGCATCATCGATTTATTGAAATCCAAGAACGATATAAATTTCATGTTAGACGAAATCTATTTCAGCCATTCTTCTAAAATAGCAGAAATTGAAACTGCAATTTCTTACACTAAAGTTGCAACAAAAATAAAGCACATGCAAAATCAATTAGCAAATCTAAAGGTACTACAAGACGATGTTTTGTCATTAAAGAAAACTGTAAATGATCGCCTGAAAAATATCTTTCAAAATTTCCCTACTATCAATGGTAACACCATAAATTCGCAATTATTCTTAACCTATCAAAATCTGATAAAACATAGTTTAATGTTTGAAAAGTTAGTTAATAAACCAGTATTATTTGCCAATGATGGCAGGCCCTATAAACACCCATGGACTTATCGTAATATAAATAAAATTAGCGCTATTGAAGAAAGAAATGGCAACGTTTATCTTAGCTTTAAAGACCTTCAAACAAGTGATTTAATTGCAACTTTGAAACAATTAAAAATAAAATTAAATACCTGTAAATGGGATGACAAGAATAAGATTCTTATTATTCCATTTGTAGATTTATTAAAGATTCATGAAAACAAAATCTTCCCTGAACATCTGCCCTTTAATAGCGAAGAAAATTATCTGAATAATTTTAAAAGGGTTTCCGCTGCTTATCCTGAAAATAATCAAAAGCTTTATGAAAACGCAATTGATGACTATCAACATGATTTATATTCTGCAAAAAATACCGAAGACAAGCTCAAGGCTATTGATAAGATCTTGTATAATATTTATTTCAACCTAGGGCATGCAAACAATCCAGGCTTAGAAAAACACCTGGAACTGAATGTACAAATGGATATACAACAACAACTACGACAACTTATTCCTGAACTAAGTGCTGAAATTGGAGAAGCTTTTAAGGCTGCAGTTAGCCTTGATAGAGTAAAGGATTTTAATTATGCGCTTCTTTCCTACGCTTACAATCCTCAGCAAAATCAGGATTTATTCCAAGCTTATTTATCGAAATGCATAGGACATGCTGAGAAGGCAGGAGATTACAATCAGGCCAAAATCGAAAGTCAGGCTATGCAAAATGAATCTTTTACTTTATACAACAAACTCACTGCAAAATCAGAAACCTCAATGGCTGCCATAAGTAAATTAGGTGGAAAATCGTCACCCTCTAAAAATGAGGATTGGGATGAGGAAGATGTTCTCATCTCACAAAAATCAAGGAAATATGCGGTACAAAGCCAATTGGAAAAGGTAACTAATGCCATAACAGAGAAAGAAGAGCCAACTAAAAGCAATGATTTAACAAATAACCCGACTATTAAAGTTGTATAAAAAATTGTCACACTTGACTTGGCTGTTATTCATTTAATACAATCTGACTATTATCTGCCATTTAATGCTTTTAATAAATACAAAATGAAGCTAATAGGGAAATATGAATGACTCCTCTACAACTCGAAATCAAATTAAAAAATTACTGTGATATCCCGACTAAAGCGAATCTAAAAAAAATAATAGAGGAGCTATCTACTCTTTCTCGTCTTACTCTTATTGAGTATTGCATAGAAAATAAAAGTATTAAGCAGTTATTAGCCCAAGCCGATTTTCAGCCCTTTTGGCAGCAGAAATTGGCAGAAATCAAATTCAAAACCTTGCCGGATTTCAGGTTTCAGGAAACCATAAGCCTCAATTCCTTTGAACTAACACTCGGTTATTTTAACTATACTCAAACCTTAAAAGAACCTCTACAACAAACAAAATACATCCAGGAAGCCTTAACCTTTCATTCTTATCAGGCGCTGCATCACTATGCGGAAGAATTAATTCTCCAAGAAAGTCTTAAATTGACTGTCGCAGCCCTACCCTTTTTTGAAAAAGAAGCAGCCTTTCATGGCACTCCTGCCTATCTGCTGGTTGCTTTGCTTTATTACAGACTCGCTCTAGCCTATCAATCCTTAAACCCGAATAGGGCCAGAAACGCCTTTCAATTAGTTATTAAAAATCTGGGGTTTGCAATTTTAGCTGAAAAAAATTCATCAGCTGAGCTCAATAATGCTTATTTTGGTCAGGATTTTGCGGAATCAAATCCATTTAATCAACCTTCTCTCGATGCAATAAAACAGACTTGTATCAAGCAAGCAGGCTCCTGTCTCAATCAAACTGATATAAGTTTGGCGAGCCAGGCAGCTCTTCTAAATTACCCGGGCAGGCAGGTTAAATTAACAACAAATACCCATAGATCTCTGTCCAAAATTCAGCTAGCCATTCTGGCCGACTCACCTGAAGACATTGTTTTAGCCCAATCAAAGGAAATAGAAACTCTAAGTGAGTGGGGAGAAACAGATTTATTATTCGCTGTGCGGCATGAAAAAGTAAATTCTGTCCGCTATTTATTGACGCCAGAAAATCCGGAGGGACTTGCCGCCTTGAAGCTGGCTCTGGCGATAGAAAATCCAGGGATTAGTCGGTTATTAATCAACCATTTTTATGCACTGCATTCTTCCGACAACGGAAATAGTTTCATGTCTAAAGCAATTGAAGACAACAATACACCCTTAATACGCTCTTTATTAGAGAATGGAGCGAGCCCCGATCTGATTCTTCCCAATGGAAAAACTGCTCTTGAAGCGCTCATTATCAATAAAAACCATGAAGGCATTGCCTTATTATTAGATTTTGGTGTTTCACTGACCAAGAAAAATTGCCAAGGTGAAACTATTTTATTTTCTCTTTTAGAAACTGATAAACAATCCTTTGCTGAAACCAAGATTTATTTTCGTCGTTTTTTAAAGTTGGGTGCAGATATCAATGCTCAAAATGACGAAGGCGAAACAATGCTTTCCAAGGCAGTTAAACGGGGCGACCTGAATGCAGTCATTTTCCTGCTTGCTCAAGAAGAAATTAATTTATCCTTAATAGATAAGACAGGCCAATCCGCTCTAAATCATGCAGAAAAACAAAATAATCAATGGATTATCGCTCTCTTAAGACAATATGATAGAGAAAATTCATTAAAGAAAAATGATGGTCCTGCTGAAAAGCATCCGTCACTGCGTTTTTTTGTACAGCAATTTGTAGCGCCAGAGCCTTTACAAGCTGCCGCTGCTTTAACATTTTTTCTTAAATAGTCTGAGTTTCATTCCCAAATTTCGCAGTGATTTTGGATAATATAAAACTGGCTTGGATGCAATTGCATCCAGGCGCCATTCACTTAGTAAGAGCAACGTCTCAATTATTTAGGTTCTATTTCACAGGATGAATCCAGCATCCAACGCGCTTTTTCATGAGCTTCGATTCGGTCAGCAATCAAATTCGCTGTTCCCTCATCATGATTATCCTGAGCCAGGATCATAGCCTGGGATAAATCTTTAACCAGGGTATCGTTGTCATAAGCCAGTTCGGCTACCATTTCGTTAGAACCAAGTGTCGAATTACCATCTTTAATTGTTTTTAAACTTTCAAACTCTTTAAAAGTTGCTGGCACGCGTCTTCCAATTGTACGAATGCGTTCAGCTATCAAATCCACGGCTGCAGCTAATTCCTTGTACTGTTCATCAAACAATTGATGTAAACCTTTAAAATTTGAGCCTCTTACATGCCAATGATAATTCTGGGTTTTCAAATAAAGGGCGTAAGTATCTGCCATAATTACAGTTAATTTTTTGTATACGTCACTCATAATAACTCCTTATAATTTTCCCTCTCCTAACAATCATAGCGTATCAATAAACAAAAAGACTAATTTATACAAAATAGTATGGAATTGAGACTTTTGTTAACTTTAAGTTAAGAGAGGCTAAATATCTCATTGTAGGCAATTTATCATAGAATTTCTGATTAGAGTGTTCAGTGGCTATTCTACCTAACAACTCCATCAACAAAACATCAAACAGAGAAAGGTTGAGAAACAGAACATTGGTTGTCTAATACCTGCGGCTCTATTAGTAGCGACTCGAGATCTATAAAATCCACTGTCCTTAGATAACATAGGGTCTGTAGGGCCAGCAAATCATCTGGCAAACTGTAAGCATAACCCACCGCTCTCACCACACAACCCCACGAGGCATAACCGCAGGCAATACTCCCACACTTATAAATCGCGAAATCAATACCTAATCTAGACTAGTTAGGATGTCTGCTTTCCAGGCTTCAATTGATTGACTAAACCAACTGGGATTCTTTGTCTAAATTGACCATCTTAACCTAAAGCCTAAAAAATTTACTTAAATTATCTACTTCGGCCTTTTAAGCATATAGGTGGGTTATCAGCACAAAATCGAAACTGATGTTCAATAAAATTGGTCATGTGAACAACGCTGATATGCAATGGTGGACATAATGGCGTATCACAAAAAAAAAGACGAATATATTTAAAATAGGATAGAATTGAGACTTTGTTAACTTTAATTTAAGAGACGCAAATGGACGAATTGTTGCACAGCTTGGACATTGATAATCTGGAATTATTAGGCAGCGATTGCAAATATAAAGCTATACATTCTCTGGAGACCGGCAAAGTTATTTATTTACCCTTCTACCCATTTTCTCTTAAAGCTGAAGAAAAAGAGCAGCTGCTTTCTGATATGATTCTGGATGGTAAACACAAAAATATAAGCTATGACTATCAAAAGAAAAATGTAGGAGGGTTTCGAAAGGATAAGAACAGTTCCTCGCTGTCCCCTCTCCTAAAACTATTTATGAATCGTTATGCAGTCTTTAGCAAAGAACTCATTGACAGCCTTTTTCCTCAATATCAGGATGCTTTGATTTGGGGAAGAACAAGTTATCGTCCAGCAGAAATAAATGGCCGAATAAGTTCAAAACGTAAGGATGATACAAGGTTGCATGTTGATTCTTTCCCAGCCACACCAGTCAATGGACGACGGATTTTACGTGTTTTCTCGAATGTAAATCCTTACAATCAACCGAGAGTTTGGCATTTGGGTGAACCCTTTGCGCAGGTACTCAGTGAATTTGCATCCAAAATTACTAACTACAACCCTGTTCGTGCCAAGTTCCTTCATTGGATTAAAGCCACTAAAACCCTTCGCACAGCCTATGATCACTATCAATTGCATCTGCACGACAGCATGAAATTGAGTGATTCCTATCAACAATCAGTCCCCAAACAACGTATGGACTTCCCTGCGCAAAGCACCTGGATCGTGTTTACCGATCAGGTTTCCCATGCAGCCTTGGGCGGGCAGTTTCTACTTGAGCAAACCTTTTATTTGCCTGTGGAATCAATGGCCACTCCGGAACTGTCGCCGCTCAAACTCTGGGAAAAGGAAAAATCGGCTGTCCTGGCTTAAGAAAGGCTCAGCTTAGTGCCATCGTTATCAAGTAGTAGCGAGAGTTTTGGGTCGAGCTCTAAAACTCCTAATCCTTAGGTGCATTCGTTGTGCCACTTTGATTTGAGGGTGGCATAAAGGCTGGTGCTGGCGCAAATTTGGGTGGTGGTGAAAAGGCCGGAGCCATGAAGGGTTTGGTGGCGGGAGCATAGGGATTGACTTTGAAATTATCGGTCCCAATCTCCTTGGTAGGCGTAGTATTTAAACCCGCGTTGGGAAAGGTAGAGGTTCCTGCATCCGTTCCAACATTTTTGCTGCCATTTTGTACGGCAATGACATGCTGAGCTTTGCCCTGCACAGTTTCAAAACTTATAGCTGCATTTAAAAAATTGGGAATTCCTAATGCAGCTATTGTAAGTATTATTTTATTCATAGCATCTCCTTTGCCCTATACTATTAATCTACTTCTGTTGCCCGCTTCTGAATATAAGAAAGCGCGTAGTCAAGCCGAGTCAGAGTCCGCTCTTTGCCAACTAACTCTAAGGTTGGTGCAATCGAGGGTGACATGGTAGTCCCTGTTACAGCAACTCGAAGAGGTTGCGCAATTTTTCCCATATTAATATCAAATTCTGCACAGGTATCATTAATACACTCTTGTAAAGCATCGTTTTGCCAATGATCAAGTGCCTTGAAGCGCTTGTACAAGGCTGTCAGCGGAGCAAGGATAACTGGCCTTAGGTGTTTTTTCAGAGCATCTTCATGATAGTTAAGCTCATCCACATAAAAATAGAGGCTGTCCTCACACATTTCAACCAGGTTTTTAGATCGTTCAGCTTGAACCACTACCAGGTCTGCTAGCTTTGGGCCTTTTGTAATATCGATACCCTGTTGTTCAAAATGCCAGGCTAAAGCTAAAGCCACGAATTCAGGTGGATCGCTTTTTTGATAATGCTGATTTATCCAATACAATTTATCATAATTAAAACTCGAAACCCCACGACTAACATTTTTTAAATTAAAACTGGCAATCATTTCATCAGGACTGAAGATTTCCTGATCACCATTTGACCAGCCTAAACGTACCAGATAATTGAGTAAAGCATGAGGCAAAATTCCCAGTTCTTTAAATTGCAAAACAGAAACCGCCCCATGGCGTTTAGACAAACGTTTACCATCTTCACCAAGTATCATAGGCAGATGCGCAAAAACTGGCACAGGCGCCTTTAAGGCCTCGAATAAATTAATTTGTCTGGGCGTATTATTAATATGATCATCACCCCGAATTACGTGAGTAATGCCCATATCCCAGTCATCGATGACTACAGCAAAATTATAGGTAGGATGGCCATCTGAGCGGACAAGAATCAAATCATCCAGCTCCTTATTTTCAACAGTGATAGCACCATAAACCTCATCGTTAAAAGACACTACACCCTGTTGCGGCTTTCTAAAACGCAGTACATGTGGATTCGAAGTCTCCGCCAAATTCATATCGCGGCAATGACCATCGTAACGGGGTTTTTCCTTGGCAGCCAATTGGGCTTCGCGTAGAGTCTCCAAGCGTTCCTTTGTACAGACACAACGGTAAGCTGAACCTTCTTCCAATAACTGGCTTGCAATTTCTTGATAACGGGAATAGCGATCGCTTTGGTAAATGGGGCCTTCATCGAAATCCAAACCCAACCAATCCATCCCATCGAGAATTGCCTGCGCCGATTCCTGCGTTGATCGCTCTTGATCAGTATCTTCAACACGCAGAATAAATTGACCCTTATGATGCCTTGCAAATAACCAGGAAAATAAAGCGGTACGAACGCTGCCAACATGTAAAAAACCAGTAGGACTTGGGGCAAACCTTGTTCTGACAACCATCAGGGCTCCGTTGTAAGCAATTAAATAATCGGGCTATAATAGCCCACTTTTCCAGCAACACAAAGTATACCCTTGCGTATATACTGCTGTGCCTTGCCTTACAGGTAGTTCGACCCCAAAAGGTTACATTCATGAAGAAACTTGGCATTAAATACCAACTGCGTATTACTACCTTAATCCCGGTTTTTCTGGTCGCCGTTCTTTTTGCAGTATTTTACAACGGCCAATTCAATAAAGATTTAAACCAACACATGTCGCGTCTGGGCGAAGCTTATATTCGCCAGCTACTGCCAGCCGTGCAATTTGCCATGATGCGAAATGATAGTCGAACCCTGCAGAGTTTGATTAATGCCTCAACAATCAATCCAGAAGTACAGGCACTGGCTTTCTATAATTCTCAAGGGCAATTGCTGGCCTATCGTGGGGGCAAACATTCGCTTAACAAACCTTTTAAACCACCGCAATATACTGGGGATTATATAGAGAGCAAACAAATAAAACCTTACACCATTAATTTTTTGGCGCCAATTACCATTCCTAAGTTCAATCTTTATTCAACCGCTCCTTTTAAATCTTCAACAAATCACATAGCTTTGCAGCCGGATGATATTTTAGGATGGCTTTCGATTGATATCGATACGCAATCCATACTGATAAAGCGTTATCGCATGTATATAATCACTATTTTTATTACTCTCCTCGGTTTATTAATTAGTCTAACAATTCAGTATTTCCTATCAAGGCGGATTTATGTACCTATTTTGCGCTTACGTCGGTCGATGAAACAAATTCTTTCTAATGAATTTGAAACACAGATATCAGTGTCAAGTCCAGGTGAATTGGGTGTGATTGAACGGGGTTGCAGTCATTTGCAGAAACAATATTTGAATACCATTCAAGATTTGAACCATCACATTGAAGTAGCAACTGAAGACATTCAGCAAAGCCTCGAATTATTAGAAGAGAAAAACATTGAATTGTCGCTGGATAAGAAAAAAACCGAGGAAAAAAGCAGACAAAAATCAGAATTTATTGCCAATATGAGTCATGAAATTCGTACTCCTATGAATGGTGTTATAGGATTTACCAATGTGTTGCTTGAATCCAGGTTAGATAATCTACAATTAGATTATGTAAAAACCATTAAATCATCGGCTCAGGATTTACTCTCAATAATCAATGACATCCTCGACTATTCCAAAATGGACGCTGGAAAATTAAATCTGGATTGCATTCCCTTGGACATACGTGCCTGTATAGACGAAGTACTGGCGTTAACCTCGCCCAATGGCCATAAGAAAGGGATTGATCTTATACCCGTAACTGAAATTAATGTACCGAAAACGGTGCTAGGCGATCCCTTACGCATCAAGCAGATTATTATAAACCTTGTCTCAAATGCGGTGAAATTTACCGATAAAGGCTATGTCCTCATTCGCACCTGTATTGAACAGGAAACAGACAAGGATTATACGCTCTGCATGGCAGTGTCTGATACGGGCATCGGTATTTCACCAGAGGATCAAACCAAATTGTTTAATGCCTTTAATCAGGCTGACACCTCAATTACTCGTCGTTTTGGTGGCTCAGGCTTAGGTTTGGTTATTTGCAAAAAACTGGTAGAAGAAATGGGGGGGCGAATCACGCTTAGCAGTGAACTGCACAAGGGGTCAACCTTTGCGGCCCGAATTAAGGTTGAAAAATTAACCTCTTATGAGGTCGAAAAACATCAAAGTCAACGATTCGATAGTCTCAAAGTCCTTTGCTTTGATGACAATCCCTTGCATTTGGAAGCCATGTTCAATGGCTTGAGTTATTGGGGAATAGAATCTATTCGCGTCTCTGCATTTAATAAACTTGAAGCCGCCTTTAAGCAGAATCCTGATTGCGTACTAGCCTTTATTAATGTGAATGAAGGCTGTGAAAAACAAGTGGCAAAAATTCTTCGCAAGCAATCCATTTCCTGTGTGCTGGTCTCCAAATGGCTTATTCATGAACCCCAATTATTTGGAGGTTGCGCTTTTCTATTCAAACCTATTAGCATTCAAAAACTGCATGAAACCATAGAATCCTTGGTTAACCAAGCCTCAAAAAAAATGGTAATCAATCAAGAATTGGATAACTTGCGAGCACAGCTGCGAATTGCACACCCGGAGGTATTAGTAGCCGAAGACAATCCTGTCAATCGTATGTTGCTCAACTCTTTATTAAGTGAATTTACGAATATAGAGACAGTGGATAATGGTGAAGAAGCCCTAAAAGCCTGTAAATCCAAACGATTTAATGTCATCCTTCTCGATTTACAAATGCCCAAAATCAATGGTCTGGACGCAGCGCGTTTAATTCGCCAGGAATCGATGCTCAATAAACAAACGCCAATTATTGTAATCAGCGCCAATGGCTCAGATCTAAATAATGAACGTTTACAAAAATCAGGCATTGATCTTTGTTTGCAAAAACCCATTGATGAAAAACAATTGCTTAGTCATCTGCTCTACTTTATTAAAAAATCAAAGCCGCTTTCTATAGATTGGCAACTTTGTGTCCAAAAAGTATCTGGTAATCAAGCCTTAGCAGAAGAATTTTTAGCCCGTTTTGTTGAGGATCTTCACAAAAACCGGGAAGAATTTTTACAATTATTACATAACAAAGACATCAAAGGTTTAGAGGCTGCCTCGCATAAACTACACGGTGCCTGCTGTTTTTGCGGTGTTCCCCATCTGCAAATGCAGGTAATCCAATTAGAAAAACAAGCAAAACATGCGAAAAAGGTCGAGGAATTAAAAACGAGTTTTGCCGAGCTTATTCAGTCTATTGATGAGGTCATTGATGAATATACTAATTTATATCAGACTAGTTCTTCGTCTTAAGGGCAGGCAAAATTTAGTTGCGCATCTACTCGCATATCTGGCAAAATTTGCAGCCATTGTGATACAGATTTGGGTTCGCTTTACTTTGGACAGGACAATTTCCCAATTTAACCGAGGTCATACGTCATCCCGAGCGTAGCGAAGGATCTCCGGATTTAATACAATCCACGCCGGAGATCCCTTTGCTACGCACTGGATGACGGAGGAAACCTCGGGATCACGAGAAGTCTTATTCAAAGTTCAGCTTCATTAGGGAGATTTTATGTCAGTTAAAAATGCAATTTACGCTCAATCAGGCGGGGTTACTGCAGTTATCAATGCCTCTGCCTGTGGAGTTATTCAAACAGCAAGGCTACATCCTGAAAAAATCGGAAAAATTTATGCCGCCCAAAATGGAATTATTGGCGCCTTAAATGAGCTTTTGATTGATACCTCTCTTGAATCTGACGAAGACATTGCAAGCTTAATGCATACTCCTTCTGGAGCCTTTGGTTCCTGTCGTTTTAAATTGAAGGACGATGGAGCTGAATATGAACGTTTAATTGACGTCTTTAAGGCCCACAATATTGGTTATTTTTTTTACAACGGTGGTGGCGATTCCCAGGACACTGCTCATAAGGTTTCTAAAATTGGCGCTACAATGGGTTATCCAATTACCTGCATTGGAATTCCTAAAACAGTGGATAATGATTTACCCTTTACTGATACCTGTCCCGGCTTTGGTTCAGTAGCTAAATATGTTGCAATTTCAACTCTTGAAGCGGGTTTTGATGTCGCATCGATGGCTGCATCTTCAACGAAGGTATTTATTCTTGAAGTAATGGGACGCCATGCTGGCTGGATAGCTGCTGCCTCTGGTTTAGCTGGGGCTAACCATGAACAACCACCGCATATTATTCTATTGCCAGAAGTCAGTTTTGATCAAAAGCGATTTCTCAAAAAAGTAGATGAGAGCGTAAAAAACCACGGCTATTGCGTTATCGTAGTCTCTGAGGGTATTCGTAATGAGCAAGGGCAATTTTTAAGTGATGCTGGGCTGCGAGATGCCTTTGGCCATGCTCAATTAGGAGGCGTCGCCCCCGTGCTTGCTCAATTAGTGAAAAGCGAACTGGGTTATAAATATCATTGGGCTGTTGCAGATTACCTTCAGCGTGCGGCACGTCATATCGCATCTCAGGTTGATGTTGAACAAGCCTATGCCTTGGGTAAGGCTGCTGTGGAGTTAGCTATCTCAGGCCATAATGCGATTATGCCAATCATTAAACGCGAACAGGATTCACCCTATCGCTGGTCAATTGCGCATGTTCCCTTAGCTGATGTAGCGAACCAGGAAAAGGCAATGCCGGCGGAGTATATCGCCCATGATGGCATGGGCATCACAGAAGCATGCCGCCGCTATCTTGCACCCTTAATTCAGGGGGAAGCATATCCACCCTATAAGAATGGCCTGCCAGTTTACGTGCGGCTTAAAAATAAGTTAGTACCTCAGAAACTCTGATCTCTCTTGACTAAGTTCGGTTGGTTAAATGACCGGGTACTACCTTAAAAGATAGGTTGGGCATTTAACCCATTAGCTGTTGAGCTAAGTATGACCCTTCTCACCAGTGGAGAAGGGAGCTCCTTGTAATAAATATGGTAGGTAAGAGGAGGACCCCCCTGGTAAAGACAATCGGACTCTCTCAGCGAATCACTTAATAGAAATATCCAGATTTCCCTTTATTTTTGGCATTATAAAGTGCTAAATCTGCTTTTTTTAATAATCCCTTTATGGTTTGTGCATGTTCAGGATATAAAGCGATTCCGAAACTTAATCCAATTAAAATCTCATCATCATTAATTTTCACTGATTTTTTCAAATATAATAATATTTTTTCAATATATCTTATGGCACTGGACATATCGGTGTGGATAAGCAATACAGCAAATTCGTCTCCACCAATTCTGGCTGCCAGGTCGTATTGCCGGCAGTTCTTAATAAACAAATCTGCAATGTGCTTTAACACCTCATCTCCAGCTTGATGACCATATTGGTCATTGATACCTTTGAATTTATTAAGATCTGCCAATATTAAAACCAAATTTTCTTCTTCTCGCTGCGCTAAATTAAGGCTATATTCAAAATGCTCAACAAATTTATGTCGATTAGCCAGCCCAGTCAATTGATCAGTTGAAGCCATTCTTTTTATGTTACTTTGTTTTTTTAGTCTATCTGAAATATCTCTGGAAGAGGCGTAAATGTAGTTTTTTCCCTTGAGGGTGATGCCTTTTGCATTAATTTCAACATCAATGATAATGTTATCTTTACGTTTATGCTTAGTTTCGAAGGTATCCGATGAGTACAATAATTTTTTTAATAGGGTTGAAATTTCATCACCTGGTATAAGAGCATCCCAATCTCTTACATTGAGTTTTAATGCTTCTGATTTTGTATAACCGAGGGAATCTGCAAAAGATTGACTGCATTCAATCACATCTCCATTTTCATTCAGTATGTGTATCCCATCCCCTGCCAATTCTAAAATAGTCCTAACTTGCTTAGCCTTTTCTATTAATGCAATTTCTGTGTATTTATGGGATGTTATATCCGTACTAATTGAGTAGTATTCGATAGGGTTTCCATAGGCATCAAGTCTTGGAACAATGCTAGCATCCATCCAATAGATTTCCCCATCCTTGCTTTTATTACATAATTCGCCATGCCAAACATGGCCAGCCTTGATCGTTTGATACAAATTTTTATAAAACGTTTGGTCGTGTACATCTGATTTAAAGAGTCTGTGGTTCTTTCCTATGAGTTCATCTCTGGTAAATCCACTTAATTTACAATAAAGATTGTTAACATAAGTTATCTTTTCGTTTGCATCAATGATGCAAAGGCTATTGTGAATATCAACCAATTCTTTATGAAGACGTAACATTTCAAATGATATTTTTAATTCCTCGTTTTCTGATTCAATAATTCGCTCGAGCTGAATTTTATTAGCAAGTAATTCAGACTCTGTTCTTTTTCGATGGGTGATATCGTTTACAAATGCAAGTACAAAATTTTCATTGTTTTTGACAAATAAATGAGCGCGAACTTCAACTGGAAAAACTTCTCCAGATTTTTTTTTATGTTGAGTTTCGAAATGTAATTGTTTTTTTTCAACGAATTGACTCCAAAATGCAGGCCAACTTTCTTTTGGAAAAAGCGGATCCCATTGCCATACAAACATTCCAACCAATTCATCTTTTGTATAACCTAGTAATTCGCAAGCCGAGTTATTTACATAAACTATTTTAGATTCATTGTTCATCAAAAAAACTTCGTCAGAAGAAACTTCTGTTGAATAATGAAAAAATTTATTATTAATCGGTAACTTATTCTCAATTTTTTCTCTATCTTTTGAATTCAATTCATGCTTTTTAGAGGCTAGTTCTCCTGCAAGGTCTACTAATTTTTTAATGAATTTTTCGATGCCTGATAAACTTAGTCTATATAAATCATTGAATACTGTTTGTTCAACTTTTTTAAAAGAAGTTAGAGAGTTTTGGAAATTTCTTCTTTTTATGGGCTTTTCAGATAGGATTAAGTGCTCACTCTTTTTGAGAAAATTTGAGTTGGTATTGAACACTTTAAGAACATCTTTTCTTTCCCCTTCAAGGATCTGGAGAAAAGAATGTTCAGAGTATAATAAAAAGCCACTGAGATTATGATCTAAGGAATGTGTGCTTATCTGTTTAAAAATATCATTGAACTGATGGCTATTAGAATCAGGAGCTAAAGAGCTTATATAGATTAATTGGTATTCATCCATTTTATAAATTTATTTTTAGATATATCTTAAATAGTAGGATTAATACTTTCATGCTGCAAGTTATAGATGCACTTAGTTCAAATAAGCCAAATAATTGCGATTTGCTCCCTACTTTCGCCTGTCATCTAGTCGAGGGTCGTTATGTTGATATACAAGCAAATTCGGTAACAAGTGGTTGTGGCAATTCGGGTCTTGCTTTGTGCCGGACAAAAAATTATAAATCAACTCTTTCACCGAACCGTTCGGGCTGTCCTTCGAGAGCCTCAGGATACTCGGGCGCTTTAGCGCTGTCTCGAAGCCGAACGGTAATGCAAGCTTTTTGATGATAGATAATTAATAAAATATATATATTAAAAATCAATGGCTTGTATTTCATTCTTTTCATCTTATTAAAAATTGTCCGGCACAAAGCGGGTCTTGCAATGCATTTAAGCCCTTAATTTTTCATTAAGGTTGATTTGTTATAATACTAGAAAATCATCATTAAGTTGTGTATATGAAATCTAAAAGAGCAGTCTATGTTGAAGCTACAAAGGAAATTTTCACAAACTCAATGATTTTAAAAAAGCATGTGAATTTACCTGATCTAAATCAACTCTATGATAATTTAATCATGATTTTCGAGGCAATAAATAATCTTACTGAGAATGATTTATCCAGTTTAAAAATACAGAGTATATTGAATGAAAAGTTTGATGAAAAATCATATATTCCGCCTTCATTAAATGAAATTATTAGGATGATACATGAGACACTTCCAGGCTTTTATAATGATTGTCTAGTAAAAAACAGTTTAAATCCAAATGGGGACGAAAAGATAGAATGTTATGAATCTTTGCTATTAAAATTTCCCGTAAATGATGAATGTTATCAGATAATTAGCTTCATAAAGAAAAAATACTTAGATAAAATGGTTCTTGAGTCTAGTAACGAGGCTTTATTTAGTTTTTGTTACTTAATTCTTGAAAGAAAGCAAAGCTGTATTCCATCTGAAAAAATTGCTAATTCAGAACAAAGAGTGGAGAGCTACAAAGATCATTTGAAGTTCATTAACAAGGCTAATCTTGAATTAGAGTCTTATCAAAGCAGATTAGAGGAAAAAATTCGCAAGGATTATTTTAAAAATCAGGTTCATTATATAACATTTGTAAACTTACCCCAAAACACACAATATAGAGATAGTCATCCTGAGATATATTCGCAAAATATAGATATAAGAATTAAAGCAATGACTGAATTTTTATCGCAAAAAATCATTCTTCAGCAACTCATTGAAAAAGAAGAAGGGGTTATTTTACCGAGAGCTAAAGATGAATTTTCTTCCGAAATTATTGATGACTTAGAAAGATACAATATTGCTTTGGCTGCAAAAATTGAACTAAATAATCCTAAAATTAATCCACCGAACGAATGCAAAATACCTCTAATCTTATAAAAACCAACGAGACTATTCTTACTAAAAGCCGGGATAGTTTTTATGAGACCTTGATTAAAGGGCTTCTTGCTATACTTACGCTAAGCATTGCTATTCCTTTTTTGTTTAAAGAAGAGGATAAGGATGTAGTTGATTTTTTTGATATAAAAAATTCATTTTAATAAAAAGAGAAACGGTGTAGAGCGAGAAGATCAAAGTCCAAAAGAATCTTCTGAAGGCCCCATAAAGAAAATTGCCCATTAAAAGATTTGCACGATAGTAAAGTCTTTGCAGGACAATTTTTCTTACCACCCCGTCATCCTGAGCGCAGCGAAGGATCTCAAGTACTGAGCCTCAGTCTTCGTCCTTAGGAGATCCCTCGCTGGTGCTCGGGATGACGTGTGTTTTATAAATTTTTGTCCTGTGCAAAGTGGTAAAGTTCTAATGAGATGAATCGCTTTAGCTCCGTTTTCACGGTCCCTCGCTAGAGGGGGCGACGACTAACTTTTTGGCGATCAGTTGAATAGCATAGTTCCCAAGCTGACAGTTTGTAGGAGCTTATTCTATATAATGTATAGCACGAATCCAATTAACCAAAATGTAGTGCATAACGCAGGACGCCACTTGTTCCTTGTGTGCGATTTCTGGCCCCCTTTTCAAAATATAAATTAAAAAATAGAAACTGATTTTTGGTAAGGCTGTAAAGCATGCCTGGACCAATTGCCCACACCTTTTCTTCTCTTGCTGGTACGGCTATCTCATCAACGCGGGTTTTGGAAATTTGATAGAAAACATAACTATTTACACCCAGATGAAATTTTTCTGTAATTGCATAATCAGTTGCTATGTTAGCGAAAATGGCTTGTCCTGCCTGAGTTGATCGGACCTTGGGGCCAAAGGAGACATTGGGCGATTTATTTTTAGCATTCCACAAATAATGGGTGCGGGTAGAAATAGCCCATTTTTCTGTTATCCAAAGGGTATTAGCCCAATAAGGATTAATTGACCAAAAATTTGAGCTGGGCATAATGGCAAAATTAGAATCATAATGACCTATTGGGGCAATAACATCCAATTCAAACCGCTGCACATAGAAAGGACCTTTACCATTTTTTCGCATGACAGGATCGAATTGCAAAGCAGGGCCAATCGTCAAATCACCAAACCCCGTCGTTGATTTAAGTTTAGCTATAGGCAAACCATCATTTACTCTGGCATTTAAGACTACGGGTTCTACTGCTGATATGCCTAAACTAGCACCTAATATTTTTATTTTGGATAAATAGATGAGTTGCAGAATATCGGCTGTGGCGTGGAGATCAGTTTGAGGAAAGGGTAATCTATCGCCTTTGTTATCATTAAAACGATGAGTTGTATAATAGGCTAAATAATTTTGGAAATACAAACCTGGTCCTGCTGGAGGCCCACCATCCAAAAAACTAGTAAAACCAAGATTAACAAAGGGTTGATCATAGGCAACAGCCGCTGATGAAACGAAAATACAGAAAAAACCTAGAAAACCAGATGAGAGTCTATTCCATTTCATAAAATTAATCCTTTAATCAAACGGTTCATGATGCAAAAGAGTTTAGGATAACGAGTTTTATATGATCTGGGAATAGAATATCCAAATTTTCTTGTAGCCCGGATCGCCGGGCTACATTTTACTAAGCTGAACCCTTTTCATCTGGATAGGAAAGCACCGTAATCTGAGTTCCTACAGTAATAAAATTCTCAGATAACCATTTGGCAGCACTAGGCAATACACGGACACAACCATGGCTTGTATTGGCATAAGGTACATCATAAGCGGCGTGAATGGTAAACCCTTGGAAGAAGTACATACAGTAAGGCATTTTTGCCCCACCTGTCGTTTCGACTGGATATTCACCGGAACGGCATTCAGCCCCTCTTTTATTGTATACATGGAAGGTTCCTGTCACTGTGCGGCAGGATTGATCTGAATTTTCATCACAAACATCTTTACCACCAGAGGCGCTTCCAGTCATCACCCTATTTCCTTCTGGATCATAAGCGGCCCAGGCGTATCCCTTAGGATCAAAAATAAATTGTTTTTTTCCTGTTGCTGGTTCCTTGATCGGGAAATAATTACGTCCACGTTTATCCCGAAGATAATGGGTAGTACGGTGCACATAACCAGCATCATCAGTAATTAAAGTTGATTCATCATAATATTCCATACATCCGGCAAGCCCAAGACAGAACAGGCTAATCCACAACAGCTTTTTCATTTCGATCATTCTCTCTCTAATTTAAGGGCAGAAATTTATTACTTTATTTTTTTAAACGGCGATATTTAATGCGTGACGGCCTATCGGCATCATCACCTAAGCGTCGTTTTCTATCAGCCTCATAATCACTATAATTACCCTCAATAAAAGTTACTTGGGAATCGCCTTCAAAGGCCATTAAATGAGTACAAATCCGATCCAGGAACCAACGATCATGGGAAATAACAATTGCGCAACCTGGAAAATTCAAGATAGCTCCTTCTAAAGCCCTTAAGGTTTCTACATCAAGATCATTAGAGGGTTCATCAAGTAGTAATACATTAGCCCCGCGTTTCAGCAATTTAGCTAGATGCACACGATTGCGCTCACCACCAGAGAGTTGCGACATTTTTTTCTGCTGGTCCCCACCTTTGAAATTGAAGCGTCCAACATAGGCACGTGAAGGCATCTGGAAGGAACCTATTTGCATAATATCATGGCCGTCTGAAATTTCTTGCCAAACCGTTTTATTATCATCCAAATGATCGCGCATCTGATCGACATAAGCTAAATTAACTGTTTCGCCGATACAAATTTCACCACTATCAGGACTTTCCTGACCAGTAATCATTTTTAAGAAAGTAGATTTACCCGCACCATTTGGACCAATAATTCCCAGCACACCGCCTTTTGGCAGGAGGAAATTCAAATCGTCCATTAACAAGGCATCACCAAAGGCTTTACGAATATGCTTGCCTTCGAGTACTGAATCACCCAAACGCTCGCCTGGCGGTATGTATAATTCACTGGTTTCATTGCGTTTTTGGAATTCTTTTGAATTCATTTCGTCAAAACGAGCCAGTCTTGCCTTGTTTTTGGCATGCCGCCCTTTTGGCGAAGTACGAACCCATTCCAATTCTGCTTTAATAGCACGCAGATGAGAGGCCTCTTGTTTGTCTTCCATTTCCAGCCGCTCTTCTTTTTGCTCAAGCCAGGAAGTGTAGTTTCCTTTGTAAGGAATACCCTCACCACGATCCAGCTCCAATATCCACTCAGCCGCATTATCCAGGAAATAGCGATCATGGGTAATCGCAACAACTGTTCCTTGAAACTCTTCCAAATAACGCTCAAGCCATGCCACACTTTCTGCATCAAGATGGTTGGTGGGTTCATCTAACAAAAGCATATCTGGACTTGATAATAGTAATCGACAAAGCGCAACACGACGACGTTCTCCTCCGGACAACGGCCTTATTTGGGCATCCCAATCTGGTAAACGAAGGGCATCAGCAGCAATATCCAAACGTCTGTCGAGATCCCATCCGCCGTGCATTTCGATATCATTTTGCAATTCGCCTTGTTTAGTCAGTAAAGAAGTCATTTCATCATCGCTCATAGGCTCAGCAAAACGCATGCTAATCTCATCAAACTCGGCCAATTTATTTTTTAAATCCTGAACGCCTTCTTCTACAATTTCACGAACTGTCTTGTCTAAATCAAGCTGTGGTTCCTGTTCAAGATAACCAATTTTAATACCCGATTGCGGGCGCGCCTCACCTTCAAAATGTGTATCAACGCCTGCCATAATACGTAGCAGCGTAGATTTTCCTGAGCCATTTAAACCCAATACGCCAATTTTAGCGCCGGGGAAAAAACTCAAGGAAATATCTTTTAAAATAAAGCGTTGATTTTCAACAATTTTAGATACGCGATTCATGGTAAAAATATATTGCGCCATAGGCCACCTGTATTAACAAACATTTATTAAGAATATTTCGCAAGCTTTGTGAAATATCAACTCCAATCTAATATTACTTTTCCGGACTTACCCGAGGCCATTATTTCAAAGGCTTTTTGATAATCGGCGACGGGGAAATGATGCGTCATGACTGGCGCGATATTTAAACCACTTTGTAACATGGCTATCATTTTGTACCAGGTTTCAAACATTTCACGACCATAAATCCCTTTAATTATTAATCCTTTAAAAATGACCTGATTCCAGTTAATCATTGTTTTTTGTGGTGGAATACCCAAGAGGGCAATATGGCCGCCATGAGTCATTGCCTGAACCAAATCATTTAAAGCCGTTGGATTACCCGACATTTCCAGGCCAACATCGAAGCCTTCAATCATGCTAAGTTCAGCCATTACTTCGTTAATTGACTGTTTTCTAATATTTATTGCACGACTCGCACCCATTTTGCGTGCTAATTCGAGACGGTATTCATTTACATCAGTGATAACGATATGCCGTGCGCCAATATGGCGCAGTATAGCTACGGCCATAATGCCAATTGGGCCGGCACCAGTAATCAAGACATCTTCCCCGACAACATTAAATGCCAAAGCGCAATGAGTAGCATTACCAAGAGGATCCAGGATCGATGCTTGATCAGCGCTGATATTATCGGGCAAAACTATGACGTTCGAAGCGGGTAATGATAAAAATTCAGCGAAACAACCAGGTCGATTGACGCCAATCCCTTCGGTATTGCGACAAAGGTGTGTTCTTCCGGCACGGCAATTTCGACAAAGACCGCAGGTTACATGTCCTTCGCCAGAAACGCGCTGGCCAACTTTAAGACCTCTAACCTCAGAGCCAAGTTCAACAATTTCACCGTAAAATTCATGCCCTACAGTCATAGGCACAGGAATGGTAGCTTGCGCCCAATCATCCCAGGAATAAATATGGATATCAGTCCCGCAGATAGCTGTTTTATGAATTTTAATAAGCACATCATTAAAGCCAAACTCAGGCACTGGGACATCTTGCATCCAAATTCCGGGCTCAGACTTAGCTTTTACTAATGACTTCATGCTCTTTCCTCTCTTTACATCAACTTTATTTTACAGTTTTAAACTATTTAATCACTCCAAGCTCTTTACCAACTTTAGCAAAAGCAGTCAAGGCTTTATCCAAATGATCTATTTCGTGTGCAGCTGACATTTGGGTTCGAATCCTTGCTTTCCCTTTGGGAACAACAGGATAGGAGAAGCCAACGACGTATATCCCTTCTTTTAACAATAGTTCAGCCATACGGCCTGCCAAACTAGCATCCCCTAACATCACAGGAATAATCGCATGCTCGCCTGGTACTAAATTAAAACCAAGTGTTGTCATGCCAGCACGGAAATAGAGACTATTTGACTTTAGTTTTTTTGCTAGTTCGTTACTACCTTGCAACATATTGAGTACTGCAACAGAACTACAGGCGATAAGCGGCGCTAAGGTATTTGAGAATAGATAAGGCCTTGAACGCTGGCGCAACCATTCAATGATTAAAGCATTAGCAGAGGTATATCCACCTGAGGCCCCGCCGAGCGCTTTGCCCAGAGTGCCGGTGAGAATATCGATTTTATCTGCCACTCCACAAAATTCCGGTGTCCCTCTTCCATTTTCTCCCATAAAACCAACCGCATGGGAATCATCAACCATAACCATTGCATCATAGCATTCTGCCAATTCACAGATTGCTGCTAAATTAGCGATGATGCCATCCATAGAGAAAACACCGTCTGTAGCAATTAATCGAAAACGAGCATCCTTGGCAGCGATGAGCTGCGCTTCCAAATCTTTCATATCATTATTGGCATAGCGAAATCGCTGCGCTTTGCACAAACGCACGCCATCAATAATTGAGGCATGGTTGAGCGCGTCGCTGATAATTGCATCCTCAGGGCCTAAGAGCGTTTCGAATAAGCCTGTATTAGCATCAAAACAAGAGGAATATAGAATGGTATCTTCAGTTCCTAAAAATTGACTGATTTTTTGCTCTAACTCTTTATGGACCGTTTGCGTGCCGCAGATAAAACGCACAGAGGCCATGCCATAACCATATTTTTCCAGGGCTTTCTTACCTTCAGCAATCAACAGAGGATGATTTGCAAGTCCTAAATAATTATTCGCGCATAAATTAATGACTTCGCCTTCCTTAACTTTCACTGCAGCTTGTTGCGGGCTAGCTATTATTCTTTCCGCTTTATATAGGCCTTCTTTTTTAAGTGACTCTATTTCCTGTTGCAGAAAATCTTTAAAATGCTGCAGCACTTTAATCTCCTTTGTTCATAAATAAAATGGGGCTGATGATAGCAAACTTTAGAAAAGACCACTACGAAATGATTGAGTTTCCCTTTATTAAACTAAAAAATCTCCTAATTGCGCAAATTAATGTTGAATCAATCGCACCTTTCTTGAATTCTTGCTAAAATCGTCGCAACGCTTTAACCTAGCATGTGCTTTAAATTGATTAAATAGCTATATTTTTAAAGAAACACAGCTTATATAAGATGGTGAACCAATGACAAAAAGTCACAACGCCCGAATTAACATGGTCAAACAACAACTCCGTACCGGTGACGTTCTTGATGAAACTATTATAGCCCTCTTTGATACCCTTCCACGTGATGAGTTTGTACCCTGTAATTTTAAAGAACTTGCGTACTCGGATATGCAAATTCCTTTGGCTCATGGTCAATGTATGATGACCCCTCTGGAAGAAGGCAAGCTTGTGCAAGCGCTAGCGCTAAAGGGCCATGAGACAGTTTTGGAAATCGGTACCGGCAGCGGTTTTTTAACGACGCTTTTAAGTCATTTATCCAGGAACGTTCTGTCAATTGATTACTATCAGGAGTTTAGCGACCATGCTAATCATAAATTGGTTGAACATCAGCGCACTAATGTGGAGTTAATTACCGGAGATGGCAGTCGCGGATGGCTTGAGAAAGCACCCTATGACGTAATTATATTTACTGGCGCTATTGAGGCTATTACCGAAACCCATCGTTTACAGATAGTACCTGGCGGTAAATTATTTGCGATTGTAGGCAAAGACCCCATAATGCAAGGCCAGTTACATTATTTAGACCACGATGACAACTGGCATGTGAAACTGATATTTGAAACATGCATTCCCCCTTTAATTGATAAAGCAAAACCGAAAGAATTTGTTTTCTAGGATAAGCTCGGATGAAAAAAACGCTCTTATGCCTGCTGTTCGGTCTTGGTCTACCCACCTTGTCGCAGGCAACCGATCTCTTGGATATCTACCAGCAGGCACTGGAAAATGATCCTATATTTAAGCAAGCTTACAGCCGCTATATGTCTAGTACGGAATCGGTTCCAATCGCACGAGCGGCCCTGCTTCCACAGCTCACGGTTAAAAGCTATGTGAATCGTACTCAGCAATCTGTCGTTTCAAATTTTTCACCGCTATCGACTAGTTATAACAGCGAGCAATTGCAGGTTAACGCATCTCAGGCTATTTTTAATTATAAAGCCTGGGCTCAGGTACAGCAGGCTAAAGCCTCCGTTAAAGCAGCACAGGCAAAATTTAATGACTCCGCACAGAATTTAATTTTGCGTACTGCTACTGCCTACTTTCAAGTGCTTTTTGCTAAAGATACTCTTAATTTTGCAGAAGCGAAAAAGCGTGCTAATAAACGTCAATTTGATCAGGCAGAACAGCGTTTTAAAGTAGGTCTGGATGCAATAACTTCTGTTTATGAAGCAAAAGCAGCCTATGATCAATCGGTAGCGCTTGTCATTTCTGCCAGAAATAATCAAATTAATCAAAGTGAAAACTTACGTAAATTGACTAATCACGTTTACGAACATGTAGCACCACTTCGAAATAGTCGTATTCCTCTAATTAAACCTGAACCAAATAATGTTAACGAATGGGTTAATACTGGGTTGAGACAGAACTACAAACTCTTTGCCGCTAAATTTGGCTTGATGGCAGCGCGAGAAACGATTAAGGCACAGGCTGCTGGTAGCTGGCCGACTTTTGCATTGCAGGGTAATACGACCCAAACTTACAACCAGGCCAATATTGCTGCCGATAACCCAAATGCATTCTATATTCCCCAAAAGCAAATTACGTCTAATATTGGCATTGCAATGAACTTTCCTGCTTATCAAGGCGGATTAGTGATGGCGCAAACAAGGCAGGCACAGTTTGATTATCAAACAACAAGTGAGCAGTTAGAACAAATTTATAGAGATGTTGAGGTAAATAGCCGTATCGCTTTTAACACTATTATTGATGGTATCAGTAAGGTAAAAGCAGACCGGCAAACCATTATTTCACAACAAAACTCTCTGGAAAGTACAGAGGCCCAATTTCAGGTTGGAACCCGAACGATGGTTGATGTCGTCAATGCCCAGCAAAAGCTTTTTGAAGCACAACAGCAGTTGGCAAATGATCAATATAACCTGATAAACTCGATTTTAAATTTAAAATACTTGGCAGGTACTTTAAATGTAAATGATCTTGAAGAGATTAACGCCTGGCTGGCAACAACTCGTATTTCAAGCTTTCCTCCACCAAAGCGAGCACTTATCAAGCGAGTAGCTGTAAAAAAGAAAGCTCCTTTTAAATAAATTTTTAGGTTGAACAATGTCCAATAATCCTTCTATTATCGAAAAAAAATTATTACATTACACCGGTAAGGCGATTGCTGATTTCAATATGATTCAACGTGGTGATCGGGTAATGGTATGTTTATCTGGTGGTAAAGATTCGTTTACTCTACTAACACTACTCCAGAAATTGCGACGTCGTTCAAATAATAAATTTGAGGTTTTTGCTTTCACGCTCGATCAAGCACAACCGGGTTGGGACGATAGTCGATTACGTAATTGGTTAGAAGAACGCAGTATTCCCTATGAAATTCTAACTCGTGATACCTACTCTATCGTCAAAGAAAAAATCCCGGAGGGTAATACTTACTGCTCACTCTGCTCAAGACTGAGACGTGGCATTATTTATCGCTATGCTGAAGAGAAAGGTTACAATAAGATTGCTCTAGGTCACCACCGTGACGATTTAATTCGCACCCTGATGATGTCCATTCTTTATACCGGCGATATCCGCTCAATGCCCCCTAAACTGTTGAGTGACAATAAGAAACACATCGTAATACGTCCCCTATGCTATGCTCAGGAGCGCGATATTATCAAATATGCTGAAGAACAGGCTTATCCTATCATTCCTTGTACTCTATGTGGTTCACAGGAAAATCTTGCTCGCAAACGTATAGGAAAACTTATCGACCAACTCGCAGAAGAAAATCCCAAAATTCCATCGAATATTCTGCATGCTTTACAAAGCATTAAGCCGAGCCAATTGATGGATCAAGATTATTGGTCCTTTAAAACCCTTGAAAGCCAACTTATTAATGGGACTGCTAGTGAAGGTGAATCAGTTTTTTCTGAGGAAGAACTTTTGCCTTTGGAGGTCTAGAAAATTTAGATAAGCTAGCCGCACTCGGATCATTGCTATCAATTCTATTTGTCTTTAAAATGACAAATTATTTTAAATATTATAGGGATATATTTCATGCGGCCATTCTTTTCATGCCTTGGTATTTCTACTGCACTAATGCTTTTAAATTTTTCTTCAATAGCATCTGATAGTTCCAATCTTAAAAGCTATGGGCTGAGCGGAAAAACAATTTATGGTTTGTCCAATACCAAGCATTTTAAAGCATCATCAAATGGCGATTTTTACATTCAAACAGCTACTTTTAAGTCAAAACAAAATGCCTACCATTATAAATCTGAATTAATTAAAAAATATCACCATCCCGTTATCGTTAAAAATCAGGGAGGCTATTATATTGTCTTCATTGGCCCCCTACATTCAGCTGCTGAAGTAAGAGCCTTGAATAGTAGTTCCGGGGGTAAAATAGTACCTGTTAATCAAGAGATCACTAAGCCTGTATTGATGCAAAAGCATCATGACAAACATCAGCTGGTTATTGGCGATAAAGATGCAGCAATAGCCCCTCTCAGAAACCCGAATCATTTTGAAGTGATCGGTGCAGTAGGTATTGCCAACTTAGAAGCAGAGGATGGTTATTTGGTTGTTACGAGTGATGAAACAGATCAACTCATACAAACGAATCATAACGATTGGAATAACTTCACAGGACAGCTAGGTATTGGCTATGTTTATTATTTGCACGGCGCCCAGCAATACTCCGAAAACCTGCAATGGTTTCCTTGGATAGAGCCTGAATTAAATGGTTATTATCTTAGTCGGAACAACATTAGAGGAGACGTTTGGCGCTTTAGTGATTCTGAATATAATGACTTTTCCTATACTATGCCCACAAAAAGCTCCCGCTTAATGATGGATGTCGCCTTAACTGTTTTATCCAAAAAGCAGTTTTCTCTCTTCGCCCTAGGCGGTATCGGTAATAGTTGGAATCGCGTTGGTTATAGAGACGCACCTCGCAATAACCTTCCCTGTCCCGAAGAATATTTAAACCTCAACTCTACTTCCAGATCAAGTTTTTCCTGGGAAGCGGGAGCCGGGCTGTCTTTTGCTCTTAATAGTCGTTTCGCCCTTTCTTTAGAATACTTGTATGCAGATTCAGGTAAAGTAAAAACCCCGACTAATGGCTTTGGAGCCATAAACACCTACAACATTGCACCAGCCGATTTTAAACTAACCACACAATCTGCATTATTGGCATTACATGTAACACTATAAATACACATGAATTATAAGGAGATACCCGATGTTTAAGAAAATTCAATATGGAATAGCGCTATTAGGATTATCACTTTCTTTTATCTGCATGACAGCTAACGCTAATTACAGCAATTGCCGTCCGTCAACCAAAATTGTAAAAGAAGGGGTAATGGCCCCACTTTGTGATATTAGCTTCACTGGTATCCCCTCCTTTTCCTGCGCGACTCCTTTTCCTCAAACCGGAGTTTTTACAATCAGAAATAACACGCCGGTTAACATGAGACTGGGACCTGCCACTTTAATAGTTAGTGATGGGGGAATTGCGGGTGGCGCATCTATCACTGCTAGTACCTGCGGTTCTTCTTTAGCACCCCGCGCCTCTTGTAACATAATAGTAACCCTCTCTAACCCACCCTTCAACCTGATACTAAGGATCGGGGTCAATAGCCGTCAAGGACAGTTGGATAGTTCGGTTATCGCTCCTACAGTGGGATGTATTTCAACGCCTAGTGCTCTTTCTCCTTTTTTTCCTTGCGCCTTAGGCACAACGTCTACTTACGGAGTTCTAGCTGGCACAACGATAACCAATACAGGGTCCACCACAATTAATGGCGACCTAGGCCTTTCTCCAGGAAATGCGGTTGTCGGGTTTCCTCCGGGATTTGTTACCGGAGCACAGCACATTAGCGATGCAGCTGCAGCTCAAGCCCAGCTTGATCTTACGGCTTTATATACCTGTCTCGCAGAACAAACATGTAACATTGATATCGGTACGGATGATCAGGCAGGTGAAACACTTACCTCAGCTGGCATCGGGGCCGTCAATGTTTTTTGTTCTGACTCCTCAATCTTAAATAGCGGAATACTCACGCTTAGTGGGGACCCTACTTCAGTGTTCATCATCAGAGCAGGCTCTACACTTACTTTTAATCCCTTTGCGAGTGTTAATCTCATCGGGGGGGTTACAGCAGCTAATGTTTTCTGGCAGGTCGGTAGTTCAGCGACACTTAATTCATCTGTTATATTTCAAGGAACTATAGTGGCTTTAACCAGCATTACCCTGAATACGAGTGCAACAATTTTAGGCAGAGCATTGGCACGGAATGGCGCCGTGACTTTCGACACTAATTTTGTTAACGTGCCCTAACATAGCGGTCTTTGAAGTTAAGTGATGTGATCTAATAGGTTCAGACTCCCCAGTTAAGAGGTAATTAACTTAACTGGGGAGAATTTACAAGAAAAAATATTCAAAAGCGTTCAAGCTGACGGTATCCTTTTGGTGCTAAGGGTTTCAGGATGCAAATTTCAGATTTCGGCAGGTGGCATATTATGGGGATCTGCGGAACACAATGGCATTAGTTTAATCCTAAAATTTATTAAATAATCTGAATTTCACCGGCTGCTCACCTTTTTAAGGCATAGAATAAGTCAATTTTGATTATAAATTGGTTCAACTCCAAAAATTTTCCATGCAAACTCCACTCCTTCGACCTAATAGTTAAATTTTTCGATGAGTATCAAGATATTCCTTAACTGAATGACGTTGACTGAGAGGAAGCCCCAAAATATAGACATGCCCTCGGGCGATCTTAAAGGGGAGCCTAACCCATCTATTGAATCCAAAGCCTTAAAAGAGCAGATAAAGCTTGCGGTTGTTCAACCGGTATCATATGGCCGCAGTCTTCAATAATTGTTAATTTGGCATGGGGTATTTTAGACGCTATCCCTTGCTGTATCTCTAAAGGAAAAAATGGATCTTGGCGGCCTTGTATTATTAAAGTTGGGCAGGCAATTTTGTCTAAATTGGCTGTGGTATCGCCACCATTGATTTCAACCAATGTTTGATTGATTAAACCTTCTATTGGAAATTGATTTTGACTGTTCTTAATAAGTTCTAAAAGGGTATGATCGTTACGGCGATCAGGATGAACAATGCCTGGTCTTAATTCGCCTAAAACTTGCTCTCTTTCTCCATTTCGAATGCGTTGGAGCAATGTTTTAAATAGATTAATAAGCTCTGGTTTTGAATTACCTGTCCAAGTTCCTAACAAAACCAGTTTGCTTAGATGCTCTGGAAAATTAATTGCTAGATGTTGAGCCACCCAACCGCCAAGAGAGTGCCCGACTAGAATAAATTTTTCTGGTGCTTGCTTTAACACAGCGTCTGCCATTTTTATTACCGTATCCTGATTGGTAATAACTATGACCTTTAACTCTACCAGGTCTTTTAGAGCCTCACACTGATGTTGCCAAAGCATTTCATTGCCAGCCCAGCCTGGGAGTATAATAAGATTTTGTTTAATGCCCATCGTTACCCTCCTTTTTCCTCAATGCCCGAAATGGCATAGCCCCCATCTACGCGTAACACTACACCAGTCATATAACTTGAGGCTTCGGATGCCAGCAACAATAATGCACCACTTAATTCTTGTGGTTTGGCAGCCCTTCTCATGGGAATAGTTTTTTGCCATTTTGCACCTTCCGCGCCCTCTAAAAAAGTCTTTACCATAGGGGTTTCCATCCAGCCTGGTGCCAGACAATTAACACGAATGCCTTGTTCGGCTAATTCCATAGCCATATTTCTTGTAAGATGTTCAACTGCGGCCTTTGAGGAAGCATAGGCGATCCGTTTTAGCTGCGCACGATAACCTAAAGAAGAAGATATAGTGATGATTTTTCCTTCAATCGAATGTTTAACCATGTATCGAGCCACTTCAGTTGACATCAACCATGTTCCTTTAAGATTTACCTGCAAGACTGAATCCCATTCTGATTCTGTCGTATCAAATAGAAAATTATCTGAGCCTAATATGCCTGCACAATTAACCAAAATATCAATGCGGCTAAATTTTTTATCTGTGTCTTCAATAAGATTTTTGATTGTATTTTTATCTCTAACATCACATACAGACAGGAGTTTTTTAGTTGAATCAATTTTAGAAAACATGGTTTCTAACGTTAATTGATTAATGTCGGCTAAAACAACCTTAGCCCCTGCATCCACTAAAACCTTCACTACTTCTTGTCCGAGACCACCGCAAGCGCCCGTAACTATAGCAACCTGATTTTCTAGGGAAAATTGTTTTAAGTAGCTCATGATTAACCTTCTATATCCACCTTGGAGCCTTATCACTCTACCCTCTTTTTGCGATAAACCAAACTAACATAGCGGACTCTTAGATAAATGGCCGCAATTTATTTCGGTCGTTATTAACATTCATTGAAATGAGCATTTCCCCTTCATCCTTTATACCGAATATTTAAAAATCCTAACTTAAATTCAAAATTTATAGTAACTCCCCACGTCATCCCGAGCGAAGCGAGGGATCTCCCTGCTGTGGGCACAATCTCTAACATAACGATCGATATAAATCATCCCACTCAGGATTCAATGTATTAATCAGATCTTGCTTCTTTTTTCGTGACCAGCCTTTGATTTGTGCTGTTTGTGCTTCATGAAACACTAGTCCATGCTTGATAATTTTGTCGTAAATCCTGGTTAACCTTATGATGCGGGCTGCCGGTATTGCGTTACTTCCATGAAAATGACGACAACGAAGATCAAGCGGTTGCAAGTTCAGTCAGCAATCTTTATCAAAAGCGTTGATATGATTTGTTCGTAGTCTTTCATTCGGCTATTTGATCATAACCACATAATTCTTAAAGTTTTTTTGATGTTATTTGGAAAAATATTTAGACGGTCATCATTTACAACCAAAAGAAGCGTACTTTTGAGAAATCTCTACCACTGCAGGGAGATCCCTCGCTTCGCTCGGGATGACGTGGGGAGTTACATTTTATATTTAACTATCAAATTATAAGCATTTTATATACAATTAATCTAATTTGTACTATACAAATACAATTAGTTATAAAACAAGAGTTGATAGTATTATTAATGAGCATAGCCGGTACATCATTGCACTTTTTTCGTAGACTCAAAGGGGCTTAGATGAAAAATAAACTTGAAGATGTACGCAAAATGCAAAAATTAATTGATCTTTTTTTAAATGACCCTAACACAATCACTTTAGCACTTTTAACAGATGACGAGCTCAGTAAAAAACAAGGGTTAAGAAACTTATCCTCTCATCAAGGCACAACTGAAGAAATCAAAGCTGAATCAACATTTGAAAAAAAAGAGGGTAGACAAAAGGCTATAGTTAAAGATTGGGAAATATATTGCATAAAGACTCCTAAACATACTTTTCTGCTCACCGCTACTATATCGAATGAATTTGCTGCTCTATTAAAAGCGGGTTTTAAAGAGTTTGGATTTGTGCAAAATCTAACTAAAGTTACGCTTGAAGCCAAATATAAAAACTTATTAGATGACAATAGACCTGAATACAAATTATTTAGTGAAATGATTTATCGAGATGGGGGAAGATCTCAGTCAATGGATCAAAGTAAGGATCCCTATTATGATGAACATTCCGCAATCACTGTTTCTGACTGGGAAGAGGAAAAAGAAAAAGAAAAATTGCTATTCCAACTGTCAATAAATGATCGCCCTCAATGCTCTTTTCCCTCAGCCCTTGAGTATAAGGGTAACCGTTATAGCGTAAACACGGCAGAGGCCACCAAGGCTTTTAGTGTGGGATTTTATGCAATCGATAAAAATGATGTTCAATACTATACACCTTTATGCACATGGGCGCTTAGCTACAACTTGTATGAAAGTGATAAAAGTAAAGAGGAAGAGTTTGTGTATAACATCCTTGTGGAGGAAAAATTCACCACCTTAATAGATTTTTTAACGTCTGATACGCCATGCAATAAACCAAATGATAGTCGGATATGTTTAGTTCTTGGCGGCGATAAACCCGAATATGTTTTAACTGCGGAAAAAGGCAAAATGACGCCTGCGGGGACCACAACTATTTCAGATGATGACAGACCCCTGAAATTAAGCACCCCAACAAAATCAACAGCATATCCTGGATTTTTCTCTTGTCAGAATTCGACATGGCAACCCGCTAACAAAACAATTCAACAGGAAGAGTACAAAGATTGTAAACCTAGCCCATCGAGTAGTGCTTAGGCTTATTATGTAGCTCCTATCTGTAGAAGATGGCTTAGAGGAGTTTAATGTAGAGCGCGTGGGGGGTCATAATTGATATCTCTTCCCCACGGTTGTGACCGTAGAGAAGAGAATATTTATGAGCTTAATGTAGAGTCTCACCCTTAGTAATACAATGACTAATAACCTGACGAGTCACAGCATCGCCCTTACTGGCGCCGTAAACTGATTTAAAATGCTCGGCTAAAATCATTACCCATGAGGAGAGTTGAAAATCCATGCGTTTCTTTTGCTGATTCACAACCACTTCAAATAATCCTAGTGAATCAGTATTTTGCTCACTGGCATATTTTTCCATAATACGCTGCGCCACAGAGATATCTTTATCTTTAGTTGGCCAATTCTTATTCACACACACCCCCTGAATCTTAAACGGGTCAAATAAAATACTGCTAGGCACTTTCTTCCCTAAAAAAACGTCAATATCAAATATCATGCCCTATTTTGTATATTTTTTCAACACAATATACGTTTTTATTCTATGCGGGATTAATTTCAGAACTCTCTTGTGACTCTTGCCAGAGGGTTATGAACAACACCATAATCATGGGGCCAACAAATAATCCAAGTAAACCAAGAGTTTCTACACCGCCTAAAATACCAAAGAGTACAGCAAGGAAAGGTAATTTAATAGCCCCACCAATTAAAACCGGCTTGATAAAATGATCGGCGACAAACATAACGAAGGTCCCCCAAATTATTACAATGATCGCAGAAACCATTTTACCTGCTGCGAAAAGAATAATTGCAACGATAGTAAAAACGATAGGAACAACAAAGGGGATCATTGCTGCAAAAGCGGTTAAAACTCCAACCAGTGTAGGTGCTATAAAGCCGACTAAAAAGTAGCAAATTCCCATTAAAATACCGACGCCAAGGCCGACTAGAATTGTCCCATTAACAGTTGCCCGTAAAGCGGAGGGCAGACCGCTCGCGTAACGAAACCAACGACCGCCCAAACAATCGCCACCTATTTGGTTTATTTGTTGAAATAACTTATCCCCATCACGATAAAAGAAAAATAGGGTTAGTAGTGTAAATCCCAACTGAAAACCTCGATGAGCAAGATTAGCGCCGACCTCTTTAATATAATAACTAAGCGGTGTTAACGACATGTGGAGGTTAGACATTAAGCCTTTGACATTTCCTGGATGTCCAACATTTTTATCCCAATAATTAACCAGATCATTACCAAAAAAGGGTAATTGTTTAAAAAATTCAGGGGCAGCGCCGCCAACCTTGTTTATTGTGTGTAAGTAATTGATAAATAATTGCGATTCAGTAACAAGAATAGAAATTAACCAACTTAAGGGCAGCAGTAATATTAAAGCCAAAATCGTTGTAAACAAGGTGGCTGCAAGCGTATTTTGATTGCCAAATAAACGTCTCCAGCGTCGGTACAGAGGATAAGTTGCAATAACAATAATAGCGGCCCAAACCATGGATGGAATAAATCCATGAACAATGAAAATAGCCATTGCAACTATGGCGATTGTTAAACCAATGCTTAACAGTTCTTTATACCCTGCATTCATTTTGAAAAACTCCATACCAGTAATTGCAGGATTAACCAGGCTGGAATAGCTGCAAGGACATCATCTAACATAATACCCAGCCCACCTTTTACTTTGGCATCGACTAAGCCTATTGGCTGTGGTTTCCAGATATCAAAAAGACGAAATAAAAGAAAGCCAGCTATCATCCATCCCAACCCAACAGGAACCATAGCCATCGTTAGCAGGTAACCTACAACCTCATCCCAGACAATGCCAGAATAATCATGCACACCCAATTCCCGAGAAACCCTTTCGCTTACCCAAACCCCTAAAAGAAAGGCAAGCAGTGTAATAAACAAATATAGCCATAGGGGTAGGCCAATCATTAATAAATACAAAGGCATTGCCGCTAAGGTTCCCCAGGTACCCGGCGCTATCGGCATTAAACCGGAGCCAAAACCAAAGGCAATAAAATAAGCAGGATCTTGCCAAACTTTTTTCACCAAATTAACAGAATTCATGCAAACTCCTTCCAGCCCTGATTTCAGAACTGCTAATCCTTTATGCTATGTTATTAAAAATGACTATAACCAAGGGGCGTCAAATCGCAGATCTCACCCGTTTCCGCTATCATGCGCAAACCAGAATTTTCTTCAATAACACCAACTGGATAACAACTTAAGCCCACTTTTTCAAGTCTGGCTATTAACCTTTTCTCGTTTTGTACAGGAACAGTAAAACACAACTCATAATCATCGCCTCCAGATATTGCAAAAGATACTGCGTTCTTAGCCTGATATTTTTTAACCAGGGAATGAACAGGAATAGCTTTGGCACGAAGAAGGGCTCCAACTCCACTAGCAACACAGATATGATTCAGATCAGCACTTAAACCATCTGAAATATCAATTGCTGACGAAGCGTAGTCTCTTAAAATTTCTGCTAAATCAACACGTGGCTTAGGATGTTGCAGTTTTTGCATCAAAACTTGTCTTTCTTCATTACTAATCCTGTCTTCATGCAAAAAAGCGACAGCCTGCGCTGCGGCGCCCAGGTCCCCACTAACATAAATTTTATCGCCGGGCTTTGCCCCAGAACGTCGAAGCGCTTTAGCTATTGGTACCAAACCAAAAATGGTAATTGTTATAGACAAAGGACCCTTTGTTGTATCGCCACCAATTAATGCCAGATCAAACTGTCTTAATGAATCATGGAAACCTTTAGCAAAACGTTCTAACCAGCTTTGTTCAATTTCAGGTAAAGTAAGCGCCAACGTTATCCAGCAAGGCTTTGCAGCCATTGCTGCTATATCAGAGACATTAACCATAACTGCTTTACAAGCAATGTCATAGGCATCCCAGGTTGAGAGAAAATGCACATCGGCAACCAGGGTATCGGTACTTACAACCAAGTGTTTGTCAACAGGAGAAGCCAGACAGGCCGCATCATCCCCTATACCAAAGACAACATCATCACGGCTAAGTGCTGGTATTTTGAAATATTTTTCAATCAATGAAAATTCATTCATTGCCGTGGTTAATTTCCACAATTCTGACTTTTTGGGCCAGACTATTCAACACACCATTTACATAGCGGTGACCATCCTGAGAACCAAATTCTTTAGCGAGTGAAATCGATTCATCAAGCACAACACGATAAGGAATCTCAGGGCAATAAAACAATTCAAAAGCCCCCAGGCGTATAACCGACAATTCCACCGGATTTAAACTTTGAATAGGTCTATCGATAAAAGGAGCCAGGCTGGACTCTAAAATATCCAGATGTTTTGGAACCCCATAAATCAATCGACAGAAATATTCGGTATCAACTTTTTCCATATTATTTATAACGCGAAACTGTGCTTCAATTTCGGGTAACTCATGGCCGGACATAGACCATTGATAAAGAGCTTGTAAAGCAAGCTTACGAGCACGCCTTTTGCCGCTAATTGACTGCTTTTCCACAATTTACCTCATGTAGTTGTATCATCTTTCATTTGATCGATAGTTTGTCTGAAATCACTGACGTCTTTAAAGCGTTTGTAGACTGATGCAAATCGCACATAGGCAACATGATCAAGACTGTACAATTGCTTCATAACCAGTTCACCAACCTGACGTGAGTCAACTTCTCGCTCGCCACTCCGCCGGATTTCCTGCATAATTGTTATGATAGCTTCTTCTAGGGCATCAACACTCACCGGCCGTTTTTCCAAGGCCCGCAGCATACCTGCACGTAAATTCTTCATGTTAAAAGGTTCGCGCCGCCCATCCCGTTTAATAATTGAGGGCATAATCAATTCAGCTGACTCGAATGTAGTAAAGCGCTCATGGCAATCGAGGCATTGTCGTCGCCTTCTTACTTGTGCGCCATCAGCGACTAAACGCGAATCAACAACCTTAGTTTCTTCTGCATGACAAAATGGACAATACATAATTACCTGTACACCGGAAATTCATGACACAATTGCAACACCTGTGCTTTAACCCGCGCTATGGTTGCCTCATCATTTACATTATCAAGAACATCGGCTATCCATTCCGTTAAATGACTCACCTCTTTTTCTTTAAAACCACGCGTTGTAATTGCTGGGGTTCCTAACCTGAGACCCGAGGTTACGAAGGGAGAGCGTGGATCATTAGGAACTGAATTTTTATTCACTGTAATATTAGCTCGCCCCAAGGCAGCATCAGCCTCTTTCCCTGTGATGTTTTTTTCAATCAAATCAACCAGGAGAAGATGATTTTCAGTTCCATTCGATACGATAGGGTAACCTCTGGCCTTAAGCACCACAGCCATCACTTTGGCGTTTAACAAAACTTGTTGCTGATAGCGCTTAAAATCAGGTTGCAAGGCTTCAGCAAAGGCAACTGCTTTTGCCGCAATCACATGCATCAATGGACCACCTTGGGTACCAGGAAAGACGGCTGAATTCAGCTTTTTCTCAATTTCTTCATTGGCGCGAGCCATAATCATTCCGCCTCGCGGCCCCCGTAAGGTTTTATGAGTTGTAGTAGTAACCACATCAGCGAAGGGCAAGGGGGAAGGATAAAGACCTACGGCAACCAAGCCCGCGACATGGGCTATGTCAGCCATCAGATAGGCACCTAATTTATCAGCAATTGCTCTGAATCTTTGCCAATCGAGAACCTGCGAATAAGCTGAAAAACCAGCTATAATCATTTTTGGCTTGTGACTAAGAGCCAATTCTTCTAAGGCATCATAGTCAATTAAACCTGTTTTGACATCCAAACCGTATTCAATAGCCTTGTACAATTTTCCAGAAAAGTTGACCTTTGAGCCATGCGTCAGATGGCCGCCATGGGGTAAAGCCATACCTAAAATAACATCTCCAGGAGCAAGCAAGGCCATCATTACTGCTGCATTAGCTTGTGAACCAGAATGAGGCTGCACATTGACATAGTCGGCAGCGAAGAGTTTTTTAGCGCGTTCTATAGCCAAACTTTCAGCAATATCAACATACTCACAACCACCATAATAACGTTTGCCGGGATAACCTTCTGCATATTTATTGGTAAGAATAGAACCTTGAGCCGCCAAAACGCGGGGACTGGCGTAATTTTCAGAAGCGATCAGTTCAATATGGTCTTCCTGACGTACACGCTCCGCTTCAATGGCTTGCCATAGCTCATCATCAAAACCTGCAATGGTATAGTTTTGATCAAACATTGCTCTAATCCCCTTAAATATTAAGTTTTTTGATGTAAATTAATTAAAGTGATTGATAAAGGATTTATCCAAGGTCCGTTCGTGCTGTCCTTCGAGAGCCTCAGGATGCTCGGGCGCTTAAGCCCCTTCTCGAAGCATCTGCGCCAGAACCTGTAAGGCTTCGGACAGCGCTAAAGCGCTTCCTCAGCCCGAACGGTTCAGTTAAGAAGTTTCTCACCCAGAACTAACGTTAAATTAGTATACCCTTTTCAAAAATAGCTAAGGTTAGCACAGTACAAATAAACTGTCACAAGGAAGCAGAGCATAAAAAAAAGAAAGGCACGAATTATCGTGCCTTTCTAAAGGGAACTGAAAAATTATTTTGCTTTGACCTGCGCTTTCAGCATTCCCCATTCTTGATAAACATTAACAACGCTTTGAGCTAAGGTATAT
>JACCSX010000322.1 GCA_013812775.1 Tatlockia sp.
GTGAAGAGGTTATCTTAAAAAAAGCGTCTTCAAGTTCTGACTTATTATTGCAAAAAAAGACCCCGTCACCATTGGCGCTATCTAATGGTTTTGCAACAACAGGATAAGAATTACCTGTTCTTGTCCAATTTATTAGAGTAGCAAGTTTGTTTGACTTACAGTGGTTTACTGTTGATAACCCTGCTTTTGCAACAGCTTCATTCATCCAGTATTTATCCCGCTTCATCACACTGTATTGACTACCGTTTCCCGGCAAGTTATATTTTTCGCACAACAAATCGGCAAGCTCTACCCCTGATTCATAACCAGGAATACAGCATTTAACTATATAGGGTCTAATCTTTGCTAAAATAGCCTCTGGGTTGCCGTCATATCTAAGACTTAAAATAAAATCACTTTCATTATGCTTGAAGCGAGAAGGAAGAGTCGATGAACTTCTAATATGAATACAAGGCAATCCCTGGGCTTGAATAGATGGCGCTAGATTTTTTCCTGTACTATAGGCATCAACAATAATACAAACATACTTGCAATAAGACGGCATAATCGTACCCTAAAGTTAAGTTTGCACATTCTCCCTTATACACAACAGGACTTTTTAACTATGCAATTAGCAAATAAAAATGCTTTGATCACCGGTGGTAGCAATGGTATAGGCCAGGCAATTGCCATAGCGTTTGCTCGTGAAGGAGCAAACGTTATCTTTACCTATAATCAAAACAAAGAGGAAGCGCAAAACACTCTGGATCAAATGAGCACAAATTGTACCTTAAAAAAAGCAATACAAGCAAATTTCAAAGATGAAAAATCGATTCCTATTCTCCTTAAAGAAGTGGAAATAAATTTTGATAAAATCGATATATTAGTCAATAACGCAGGTATCATTTCACGCTTTGCTAATTTTCTGGATATCTCGCTTGAAGCCTTGGATGACTTAACCAAAGTCAATTTAAGAGCACCATTTGCCTTGATGCAACAGGTTGCGGGTACTATGAAAATGAAGGGAAATCAAGGCAGCATTATTAATATTTCCTCTGTTAGTGCCACGATTACCAGTCCTGGTTTAGCTCATTATGAAGCATCTAAAGCCGCGCTCAATGCGATTACAAGGGGCGCTGCCAATGATTTAGCCTCTTATAAAATTCGCGTTAATACGATTGCTCCTGGCTTGGTTGTTACGAATATGAATAAAATGCAACGAGAGCAAAATCCTGAACTTTGGGAGTTAAGGAAAAGCAAAATTCCTCTCAAGTGCGTAGGAAAACCAAGTGATATAGCGAATATGGCTGTTTTTTTAGCCTCTGATGCAGCTAATTGGATAACCGGAGCTATTATTCCTGTTGATGGTGGTTTTAGTGTCTCTAGTCTGTTTGATAAATAGGTATAAAAATTAATCAGTTATCGACTTTGGATTCCCAATTTACAACTTTGATCGGTAAGCTATTATTTAATTTTCCGCTATACTAAGTAGATGCTCTTTTAGTGTATCTATATTTTCCATATCAGAGGTAATTCGATATTTTTTGCCATTTTTGAGAAGAAGTTTAAGTCCAGGGAGCTGTTTAGCAAAACCTGATAAAAAAATATTAACGATCGAATATTTGACGGTTTCTATTTCTTGAACATCGCAAATATTAAAATTAATTTGCTCATCATAGATATTAATTATTTCAAAATAATCTTCTGCTTTTTTGATTATTTTAACGTATTCACTTCCTTTTAAAATCATTAAAATATTACATATACCTAAAAAGGCAAGATATAATGTACACAGACTAGGAATTATTATGTCCACTACATTAAAATTTACCTTTGCATTAATTATCATGTAGTGAGTTATATAGTATACAAAAAAAGGAGATACCCAAAACGTCATATAATAAAACGATTTAGGAATACATGTTTTACTATTTAAATGAGTATCTTTCCAGTTCATAGTTACCATCCCGTTCGTTTACCTAAATTATTACCAACTGCAGAGAAACTACTTGTATACATGGTATCAATCATCATCTTCACAATTGGTACATCAATGGCATAGGTAATTGAATTTGCAGCACCTACTCCTGCCAATGTAAAACCTAAAGATACAAAACTATAGTGATTATTTTGTGGATCTCTTATGTGTGAAAAAGTTTGGCCTGTCAAATTAGAGAAACCATTAGCAAAATAAGGATTACTTAATATATTTTTCACTCCTCGACTTTTCCCCATTAGTGAAATATATGTACCTACTACACCACCAGCCATCACATCATAAGCATCCCCTCCTGCAGCGAAGGCTCCGTAAGCTCCAGAAAATGCGCCTAATGCTCCATTAGAAATTATATGACCAACTGCTGGGCTTTTCAGGTTCTCCATTAGGTAAGTTGCTTTTAGTGCCGTTTGTTCCTTTTTAGTATAATAAAGTTTTTCGGCATAGTTTGTCACTTTTAATAGAGATTTTCTTGCTGCTACCATTGGTGTGCCTATGATTGATAAGCCTAGGTCTGCTATAGCCGCGTTTGTTTCGGAGAAGGAGGCTTTGCGTAGTAGATCGTGCGTTGCTGAATTTCTTGATACCCCTGTTGTCGCTTTTAATGCGCCGGTCAGCATGTTATCAATGCCATGGAGGGATAATAAATAGCCTAGGGGAGCTGTTGGTGGGGTTGCTAATAAGGGGCCGGCGACTGCCATTTCCATTACAGCCCCTGCTGCCTGGAGCGAGCCGTCTATACGATTTTCCAGACCCATTACATTTATAGCTTCTTTAATTCCATCTTTGTATGCGTTATACAATTGCTCTTTCACCCCCGTACCCAGACCACCTGAAAGACTATTTTCTGCGTCATCTTCTGCTCTACTTAGCCAGATTCCAAGCGCTTTAGGTCCGTAGCTGATTACCATATCGCCATAATCGTTCCATAATTCATTCGCTTTCTCTTTAATTGATTTGTATCTATTTCTTTCGGCTCGTTCTTGATGAAAACGTTCATAGCTGCCTTCGGGTATGGGAGAAAAATTTTCTTCTTCTGTGGCAGATATAGGGCAATAGGGACCTTCAAGGGCTGACTCGGTATCCAGTGCTGCTTTGATCCTTTTTTCCTCAGCAGCCGCTGCCTGCGCATTAAGAAAACCGGTGCCTATTGCAGAGCCTAAGTTGTCTTTAAGTACGGATATCGCATCGAAATGGCTGCCATTTATTGCACTTTGGACTCCATTAGTCGCCAAGGCTGATAGTTCTGACTCAATTAAAGTGCCTGGTCCTTCTCCAAGATTATCGCTTAAGGTTTGGTTAAAATCTTTCCCGTATTTGCTTCCTGCAAAGCCTGCAAGGGCGGCTTTGCTCCCTAATTCATACCAATTAAAATGTTGGTGATTTTGCAAGGCTAAACTTAAGCCCTGGCTTACCGCATCCTGTTCCATCATTTGGGCTGCGGAAGCAAGACTAAAGCTTGAAGGTGAGAAATTATCAAACTTTTGCAATGTATTCCTGAAAGCTTGACTGGAATTTAATTCTTGTAAGACTCCTGTAGATGCCGCTGTTGATAGCCCTGTTATCAGGGCGCTTCGTAAATCAATGCCTTTCTGTAAGCCAAAGGCATTAGCCAGCCCTTGTCCTGTGAGATTTCCCGCTACACCGGCAGTAAAACCTGCTGTCAATGAACCGAGAGTTCCCATGACTTGACCAGATAATACTTTCATGCCGAGGCTTAAGATCTGTCCCAATCCGCCGCTGAGGGTTGCGCCTAATGCACCGCCAAGGGTTGCAAAGACTGCCGCCGCTATAACTGTGGCGACAACAGAAATTGCAGCAATCGCAATTTTCTTAAATATAGAATTATTCTTGCTTCGCGCAGGTGAAGCCGTTGTTAACGAATCTGGCAATGGTAAAGTCGCTGATAGATCTCCTAGTATTTCTGTGCTGTTCATTAATTGATGGGTGCCAGTATTTAAATGTTGCCTGGTCGCAACTGCCGGGATAATTAATCGCTGTCCATTGTGTAATTGGTTTGTCGCGTGCCTATCTGTAATACCATTGGCATCAGCAATGAGATACCACAAAGAGCTGTCGCCATAGGCTTGCAGGGCTATGTTTTCCAGACTATCGCCAGCGCAGACTGTATAAGTGCCAGTATTATCCTGAGGCGAATTGGCCACAATCGATTCGGCCTTAGACTTTGCGGCCTGTTCTTCATTGGCCCTTGAGAAGAATGAATTCTGACCCAAGATCTTGCCAACCGGAGTAAAGCCACCGTAAACATTTAAATGTTGGGAGCCATCTTTAGTTAATTGCAAATCACCGATCGTTTTACCAGCAACTGTTAAATAGTTCGTTTGCCCGTTTTTATCAATTCGGCTTTGAATCCCATCAAAGGTACTGATCTTGTATTGGGTGCTATTTGAGATACCTGAGCCATCTGTCTTCCAATCGGTAGCCATTATTAGCTGACCATTTGCATCATAATAGCGTGTATTTTGACCAAAGGTTGGAGCCGAACCATTAATAGTAAGAGAAGCCAAATCAGCCGATTGTAAATAACTATCCCAATATACATAACTGTAATGATGTGTGGTTTGGATCCTCATATTATTTTTTATTTTCCAGCTGGTTAAATCAACCAGATTTCCAACCTCATCGTATTTATGTACATTTTTTTCGGTTTCATACCAGTTGCCAAAATAGGCTGTTCTGCTAATCTGCCATTGTAGTTCATCACCATCATAGATAAGGTCGGTTTGTTCACTGCCATGGCCGAAACTATCATAAACAGTTTCTTTATCAATGCGATCACGTAGATCGTAATGTATCGTTTTTAATCTAAGACCGTTTTTATAAATCTCTTGCAATCGAGAATTATTATCATAGGAATAACGATAACCTTGTAGACCTCCATTCTCAAATTTATAGGCCTCCTTCACATTACCCGCTTCATCATAAATTAGCATCGAACCTTGGTTATTGGCGATATTCAGCTGCCCATTCATCAGGCTGCCTTTATTAATAACTATGCGATTATTGGCATCGTAGCTGTAATAATCGTCGTTAATTAATTTTTGATAACCCGTGTAATTGGCTTCCACATGCGTTTTACGAATATTTCCTACTGCATCAAAAGAATAATCAATACTTAAAAGGGCATTATCTTTTCCGGGGAATCGATTGTCTTGATCGTCAGGATGACGCCGCCGCATTGCGGTTAAGTGTCCTTCTGCATCATAGGCATAAACATCTATTTCCCTTATCCAACCATTATCATTGCTTTGAGTGGCGCGGCTGGCTGATTTGCTTATCATATTGCCATCAGCATCATAGCCATAAAAGCTAACCTCTTTATGAGTATTATCTGAATAGGAACTAAGTTGACCATCTCCGAGGTAACGATAGCTGATGTTTTTACCTATTGAAGAAGTTTCCTCCAATAGCAGACCATTTTTATTATAATGATAGGTAGTCAGATGGCCACCCAAATCGCTATGTGCGACTAAGCGTCCTTGTTCATCGTAACGCCAGCTTTGACTTAATTTATTAGCGTCTGTCTCCCTTGTTTTGTGGCCTGCATCATCATAGTCATAGGTTGTTAATCGACCTTTAATATCACTTTTTTGGATTAAATTGTCTAAATTGTCGTACCAAAAAAAGAGTGATTGTCCTAAGGCATTATCCTGTTTAATTAATTGGCCTGCTTCATCATAGGAATAACTTTGACTGCTTGTCGGTGTGACGAAATTTGTCAGGTTGTTTGCCTTGTCATAGTAATAGGTAGTTAATCCTCCACGCTCGTTTTGACTTGTATGCAGGCGGCCGAATAAGTCATAGGTTTTTATGCGTTTATTTCCAAGAGCATCTATTTCTTCAAGGGTAGATCCGTTCGCATCAAGGATTTTAGCCATAGTATGGCCATTAGCATCTGTGATGGCGATGGCACGGCCCAAGGCATCATAGGCATAGTAAACTGTGGGTTTTATAGTTCGATGCAGGAATTGATCATCGAGGATATTAACTTCAGGTAGTTGTTGTTTTATAACCTGATTGAACCCATTGTATTCATAGAGAGTCTCAAATCCTCTTGCACTGATATGAGATAAACTATTACCCCAGCGATCGACTGTTTGGGATTGGGAAACCTGACTTAATTCGCCTTTACCTGCACTTAGGGTAAATTCTTTGCTTTGACGCAAACAATGGCCAAGTCCGTCGTATTCATTATCCTGACGCTGCAAATTATAACGCCATTGAGCCTCATGGAAAGTCTCTGTATTGTCAAAGCGGGCTTCAGAGAGATCAACCCCTTCATAGCCATATTCCGGCGAATAAGCATTTGTCGACGTGACTGTCTGAGTCACTTTATCTGTTAGATCATAGACATAAATCTGATAATGACCTCCTGTGTTTGAACGCCTGACTCGTCCCAGACTATCGTATTCAATGTGAGTGGTTAAATTACCATCAATGCCCTTGGCGCTCAGCTCACCAAAGGCGTTATAGCTTGCATCATCCGTTTTAATTTGCCCATTATTTTTATAGGTTAGGGTTTGCAGAAGATGCCCTTCATTATTATAACTGTAACGTTTGTCGATTAAGCGTTTGCTGCCATCAACCTGCGATAAGATCTGCCAACTGCGCTGTATCTGGCCATTGGCATCATAGCTATAATTAATTTCATGGTTTAAACCATTAATTGCTGTGACTACTTTGCCTTGATTATCATAAATTGAACGATTGACAATGTCGTTAGCGGATTCGCCTGTTAAAAGATAATGATTTTCATCCGCTTCTTTTGCTCCTTGAGCGTAGCGAATTGTTTCAACTAACTGGCCTAAACTATCATAGCTGTAGCTAGTCGCAGCTCGCCCTGCGGTTGTTGGCGGACCTACCTTGGCGGTTAAATGATTTAGAGCATCATAATAGTAATAGGCAGTATATCCCAAGGGATCTGTGGTTGATTTCAAGTTTCCCATGGCATCATAGCTGTAGCTAGTGGTTAGATCGCCTGTTTTTCTTTCGTAGCGATTGGAGCCATTTAAAAGATGCTCATAACTTATATTTTTTAGGGTTTTTGTAGTTAATCGACCTAAGAGATCATAGCTAAAAACCATATGGCGATCTTTAGAATTTGTTTTGGGAAGAGTTACCCCTTCTTCATCCCAAATTGTAGCTCGATCTGCATAGTCTATTTCAGCAGCCAATTCACCAAAACTGTTATAACTGTAGGTAGTGAGATAATGTTCTGCATCCAGGCGAGCTGTCTTTAGACCATCTTTATCATAATAATAGGAAGTCCTGGCCCAATCTGTTTCATTGCGTTTGATAGAAATAGAACTTAGCTCACCAAAGGCATTGTAGGTCATAGAACTAACAGGATTTAGCGCTTCATAATGTTTAGTTCGTGCATTATAGCTATAAACAATCGGCCGGCGGGTTTCGCTTAAACGGTTGTTTAGATCATAACTATAGGTTTCAGTTCTATCATTAGAGGCTGTGCTCAAAGCATTTGTTATAGCTTCGACGCTATAATCAAAATTCGCAGCTGTGCTCAGATATTTTGCGTAAACAGTCTTTGACTGCAGATTGCCGAAAGCATCATAACGGTAGCTTGTTAAAGCGCTCTGGGTATCTAGCGAATATATCAATTGCCCTTTTTTGTCATAGGCTTTGTAACGCCAATTATTTGCTCGATCTTTTGCTGCAATTAATTCGCCAAAGGCATTGTAACGCAGCTCTTCTGTTAAGGTTTGTACTTGCTCCTGTCGGCCTGTGCTGGCCTGCTTAGTTGCAGCATTGACCCGGACATCAGGGTAGATAGTTTGAAGCTTGCGGTTATTTGCATCGTAAACAAAATTCTGTGTCTGATGTAAACCTTCTGCATCACGAATTGTTGAAATAATATTACCAAAGCTGTCATAGACGTTGCGAGTGACTATTGATCTTGTTTGGCTTACCCAAACTCCTTCATAAGACCTCAGAGTTGTGATTGGCGAATGGGTTTCTATTAATTGATTTTCCTCGTCATATACGTAAGTCCACTGTGCTGAATTTAGATCCTTTTTAGAAAGAACATTATTATTTTCATCATAGATATAACTTGTTTTTTGTTGTTTCGAATCAGTTTTTAAAGCTACGCGACCAGCGCTGTCATAGTCGTAATCCGTTTCCCGCGCATTATTGTCATTACTTAGCAACTTAGCCAAATCATGCTCGTTGATTATCCCTGGATTCACTCGCATGCCATGTGATATTTCTGCCACTACGTTGCCTAACTCATCATAACGCCGCTCAAGTACACGTCCTTCAGCACTAATGCGATAAATTTCTCTCCCGGCCGCATCAAAAATAAAGCGCGTTATTCTGTCATGGTTATTCGGGACTAGCTGTGCCGACCAATTATTTGATCGCAGGCTGGCTCTGTTTAAGCGAGTGGCATATTTTTGGCTTGCAATAATATCTCCGAGACCATCGTAGGAAAAACTGATTACCGAACCGTCCGCGTTGGCCTGATAACTTAAACGACCCGCCCGATCATAGGCATACGCTGTGTATTGATCCCGCTCAGGGGAGGCTTGAATATTATCGCGGATTGCCTCTAAGGAATAATTGATTAAATTATTTGCGAGATTAATGGCAAATCTGGTTTTAGCTCGGAGTTGGCCACTGGCATCGTAATCGAACTGGGTTAAATTATTACCTTCATCCAACTGATACACAAGCCGATTCATACCATCATAGGCAAAGTAGACATTTCTTTGACCTTCGTCATTTGGAAGCTTCCTGTCTCCCGCCTTAAGTTCTGCTAAAGACTTAGACTGAGAATAGCGTGTGCTATGTATTAGATTGTCATTTGCATCATAATGATAGGCGGTTGCATTACCCAAAGCATCAAAGAAAGCGGTAAGGCGTCCCTTAGTGTCAAAATCACGGAAGACAGAATGATCGCTTAGACTGGGATTAATTAAATTTGCAAGTTCATTCTCGGAATAAAAACCAGGCGAGGCAATACGATTGGCATAGACAATTGTTTCCGTCTCATTGCCATTGTCATTATAGCGATGTTCGGTAACAACTCCGCGAGCATTGATTTGATATCGGCAGAAGTTTTTAGCATCAAAGATAAAATAACTGGTTTGGTTTTTAGCATCCGTTTGGCTAATAAGATTATTGTTAAGATCATAAGAATAGCGGGTGCTTAGTTTTAGCCCATCAGGATCAATAATAAGGGCTGTTCGCCGCCCTAAATTATCCCATTCATAGGTGGTAATTTTGTTTTTTCCGCGTGAATTTGTTTCGATTTTGCTCACTAAATTGCCAGACTCATCGTAGAAAAAATTAGAAATGAGATTAAGCCCTGCTGGATCAATACAGGTTTGAATCAGATTGCTTCTATCATCATAGCTGAACTGTTTATGGAGACCGTTGGCCTCTATAATTTCCAGCTGGCGGCCTAGGCCGTCGTAGCTATAAGAGGTTGTGAGTGCCAGACCATTTGGATCAATCGTTTTCCGCAGTATTCTTCCCTCTGGGTCATAGCTAAAGGAAATAAGTTTCCCCCCCGCCTCCTGTTGCAAAACCAGATTGCCATTCGCATCATATTGATAGGCTTTGGACGAGCCTTCAGGGCCTTTCAGGTCGATTAACTGTCCTTTATTATCATAAATATAATGAGTCGAGTTGCCATTGCCATCGATTACTTGAATGGTATCGCCAAAGGCATTGAATTCTGTTTTTATTTTGCAATACATACCAGGATGTTCAACTGTTAAAGTATTATTCTTATCATCATAGGTATAACGATTAATCTCTAATGGACCATAATTAGTTTCAGACAGGATTCGACTAAAAGCGTCATAAAAAAAAGATTTCCGTTTCTGCGCCTGATTTATGATCATAGTAAGATCACCGCGACCATTGTATTGATAACGGCTTATTCCTTTTCGGGCATCGATGGTTTTTTCAATTCGGCCAAAAATATCATAGCCAGTTTCTGTAGAGCGATTAAAACCGCCCACATCATCCAATTGATAACACAATAAACCTCGTCGGTCATAACTATAGCGCTTCACTAATTGCTTGGTTGCATTTAGGCTCTGTTGTGTTTCTTCTATCTCGCCAAAACTGTTGTAAGTTGTGAGCAGCTGCCCTTGTTTCCCGGTTGTTTTCTTAATCAAAAGGCCAAGATTATTGTATTCGTAATGGCTATGTTCATCAGCAGCTTCATTTTTTAAAGCCTTTAAACGGCTGGTAAGCTCAGAGCTGGTCAGATCTGACAGGATTCCCTTGAGTACTTTAGAATAACGATAGCTAAATTCAATTTGATTAAAAAGATTATAAGCATGCTCACTAACTTCACAATTGGCATTAACCGTATAAATGAGTTGACCTGCCTCATTGTAAAAATAGCGGCTTGTTTGATTCAGTGAATTAGTTCGACTAATAAGCTGCCCTGCCAGATCATAATTGTAACGAATACCATGCTGT
>JACCSX010000015.1 GCA_013812775.1 Tatlockia sp.
AGCATTAGGCGCATTTTCTGGAGCTTACGGAGCCTTCGCTGCAGGAGGGGATGCTTATGATGTGATGGCAGGGGCTGTGATAGGATCGAGAATTTCAATTGGTGCAAAATTTTCGCGTTATAAAGAAATTTTAAGCAATCCTTATGCCGCTGCTGGCTTATCCAATATTTTGGGACAAGCCTTTTCTCAGCTGAGAAACCCTCAGAACACACAATTTAGTTTGATCTCCTTTGCTTTTTCTCTTACAGGCGCTGGTATGGCAAACTCTGTTACTCGAGCAATAGATGGACCTATCTTAAAAATGATGGTTGATTCAATGTATACAGGTACTTTCAATGCAATAGGGAACAATTTAGGAAAACAAAAAGGATGGTAATTATGACTTGGAATGATGTTTGTATAAATAAAAAAATCTGTCTTTCAAAATTTTTCTATTGCGAAATTGCCTGCATTGCATTGTTTATTATTTTAATTGCAATTCGAAGTATGATAATGCATACAAATCTGGAAAATATCATAGTAGCTATGGTAAGCATTTTAGCTTTCGCATATTTTGGAGGATGTAATATTTATATAATTTTAAACGGTAGTAAATTCATTAAAACAATAAAACAAGAAGATGATTACTTTGAGTTGACGAATGTTTTTGGCAAACAAAGGAATTTTACTTTTATTGAAGTCATAGCAGTTGTGCCTTCAAGATTTACTATAATGGATAAATTTTTTACGGATTTTCCTAAACAACCTCTAGGATTGGATCTTATCCTTAAAAACGGCCGAAAATATCGTATTAGCTCAGATATGGAAAATATAGATACACTAAAAGAACATCTTCTTAGCAAGAAGAAATATTAATTAGCATTGATCAAACCCTTTGCTAAAGTATGCTGCAATAATTTTACAATTAGAGTGCACGGATTTAATTTTTTGAATATAACGTATTTTATTCTTCTTTTAGTATGGCTAGCTATCAAGAAATCTTCTGCACAGTAATTTTTATTTATTATTTTTAAACAAAGTATATAAATTTTGGTAAAATAGCCCCGTTTTGGCCAATCAGGGGATAAGTTCATGCATAACACATTGACTAAAAAAGCCATTTTAAAATCTAAAGCAGACTTAACATTCAATCTATCAAAAACTATTATTACGATTAGTGTAGGACAACCTAACCATGAAGGTGACAAATTATACGCAACTCTTCTTGCTGCAGATAGACAATTTTCCTTTGCAAGAATTATGGTCTGCGATAGCTTACAACGTTACACGATGAAAATAACATCTAATTTAACACTTGAGCAATTGCATTTAGAATCTATAAAGCTCGGAGATGAATGGATAGCCCGTAATTTAAAATATATTAAGACCATGAATATTCCTTATGAATTATCAAGATGGAATGAGTGGCTTAATCATCCTGATTATACTGACAAGCTACAAATCATAGAAGAGTTATATAATAGAGATACCCTTTTTAAAAACAGTATTTTTAGCACTACTCATGGATTCATCTCCAGGAACTCTGAACGTTTAGTTATTAATAAGGAACAAGCTTATGAGTTAAGCAAGGACTATCTCTTAGAAGAATGTGCTGTTATGCTGATATTAGCAGATGAAGGCTATGAATTTGAGATTTATCCAAATCAACGAAATGAAGCATTGGATTATATTTACCACACGATAATTGCTAAAGAAAACAGTCACCTCATGCAGGCAGTTTCGATTAAATTCAAAAATCTCATCTATACTGCAAATAATATTGAGGTAGCTTAACTTTCAAGTTGAACGAATGGCGAAGAAATTTTGGAATTTAGAGAAGTTTTTTTTCTTATTTCCTGTTCACCTTTACATGATTGATATTAATGGACAGTATCAATCTTGTAATCCGTTGCAGGCAAAGGACTTCGGTTTAAAAAAACCTGCAGATATTATCGGTATGACGAATTATGATTTACCTCGTTTTAAGAATCATCCTTCAATCATTGAAATTTTAGATAACAATAATAAAAAGGTCTTTAGAGAAAAGAAAGCGCTGGAATTTTATGAGCCTAGCTGCAAAAAAGACGGTTCTTTGACTCAGTTTAAATCCTATAAAATCCCGTTGTTTGATGAATCTCAGCTTATGGGGCTGATGGGTATTTCTTTTGATTTATCTCATGAAACAGAACGCATTGAAAATCTAGTACAAAAAATCGATCAAACTGAACTAACACTTAAAAAAATTATAGATAATTCACCAGAGCATATTTATTGGTTAGATAAGGAAAATCGTTTTCTAGGTTGTAATGCTAAGCAGGCAAACGATTTTGGCCTGCCAAATAGCAATGAATTAATAGGAATACATGTTTCTGCATTTCAAACGAAAGAAAATGCCAAAACAATTATTGAAAATAATAATAGAATAATCAGAGAAGGTATTTCGTTATCAACAGAAGAATCTTTTTTAGATCAACAAGGAGAGATTCGCTATTATCTATCTAAAAAAGTGCCCCTAAGAAACAATTCAAATGAAATTATGGGTATTGTGGGGATCTCAGTTGATATAACTGCCCAAAAAAAATTAGAAGTTTCTCTCCGTGAAGCGAAGGATGATGCCGAAGCCGCCAACCAAGCCAAAACCGAATTTCTCGCTAACATGCGTCATGATATTCGAACCCCACTTTCCGGTATTGTCGGATTTTCCGAGATTTTAAAATATGAATCCAAAGAGCCGCGCATTAAGGAATATGCTGAGAATCTCGTTGCCTCAAGCCATGCCTTACTGCACTTAATGGACGAGGTGCTTGAGGCTGTGCGTGTAAGTTCGGGGGAGATTCCTTTGCTCAAGCGAAAATTTAATCTTGCTGATACCCTTGAGCAAGTGATAGCGCTTTATCAGGCGCGTGCGCAGGAAAAACAATTGGAACTTTCGCTGATTTTGGATCCTAAGCTGCCTCACTTTGTAATTGGGGATAAAATCCGGGTTCACCGCATCATGTTGGAGCTTGTGAGCAATGCCCTTAATTTTACTGACAAAGGTCATGTCAGAGTTCAAGCAGAACTCGCAAGACAAAAGGACCGTGAGCTTGTAATTCGTTTAATGGTCAGTGATTCAGGACCAGGTATTCCCAAAGACAAACAACAGGACATTTATTTGCAATTTAAACGTTTGACACCCTCCTATCAAGGCATATACAAAGGAGCTGGGCTCGGGCTTTATGTGCTTAAACAGTTTATTGATGAACTAGGGGGTGAAATATATCTGGAAAGTGAACCGCGTAAAGGCAGTTGTTTTACCTGTCTTATTCCTTTGCAGGCGCCCTTGCTGGATGATGATTCTGGTATAGAGACAAGTCATGATTTGAAGATTGAAACACCCTACTTGAAGCCCGTAGTGAGCCTTACATCCAGAGCACCCCAGCTCAATGAGGTCAGCAAGGCTGGAAAACGGGTACTCATCGTAGAAGACAATGCAATCGCTCAAAAAGTAGCGCAGGCTATTTTAAAGAGCCTGTCATGCCAGGTTGATCTTGCAACGAGCGGCATGGATGCTCTCATGCTTTGTAAAAAAAACCACTATGATTTGATTTTCATGGACATAGGTTTGGGCGAAGGGATCGATGGCTACGATGTAACTCATCATATTAGAAAGTTCCCAGATCCCATAAATCAAGTTCCAATCATTGCTCTCACAGCTCACGGGGGCGATGAAAATAAACAACGTTGTATTGAAGCTGGAATGGATGCGGTTTTAACCAAACCCTTAACCCACAGGCAAGCAGCCGATATGTTAAAAACTTTTATTTCCCGAAAAAAACCGAATAAAGTCCCCAAGCCCCAAAGCGATCTCCCAGATACAGAGGAAGAGATGTTTGAACTCGACCAATTTGCCCTGTTCGACAGCGAGCAAGCATTAAAGAACAGCGGAAATATTACAGCTCTGACAGAGCTATTAAACCTTCTCACAACAGAACTTCCTGATGATTTGGAGCGTATGAAAAAGGCCTTTCTTGTAAAAGATTATGCAACCATTGAAAAGATAGGGCATAAAATAAAGGGAGGCGCTGTTTATGTAAACGCCAATCGCATGAAATACGCCTGCCAATATTTAGAGCGTTACTGGAAAAGTGGACAAAGAGAGTTAATGGATCGACTTTACTTGCAGGCTGTGAAAGTGATTGAGGAAACCTGTGTACATGTGAAGGGCTGGCTTAAGATGCATCGAACGAAATGACAGCTAGGTGAAATAATTTTGATTTACCTTTATCGAATACCTGAGAATTGATAAAAATCTACTTAAGTTTTTCATTGCAAAATTATATAGTAATACTGTACCTCTATCTTCTTAAAATCAACAGTAGCTGAAGCTCCGCTAAGATATAATCGTCAACTGTATAGTTAAGAGCTATATTCATCAGGTTCAGAAGTATTTATGTAATATTATTCTTTCCCTTTAGATATGACTTAATTGTATGAAATATGGAATAATAAGAAGCATATGAATTAAATCAATTGGTCTAATATTTATTTCGTGAAAGGGTAAGTTCCGGGGTTAAGACTTTTGTAATTTGTACACAGGCCATCTTTGTATTGAATAAATTAACTAAATAAGGAGGTTAAATTTGAAGAAAAAAAATATTTTCATAATAGAAACTGGTGGAACAATTTCAGTTAAAACCAATAACCCCTTATCCGAATACTATGGTTCACCAGATGTTCCTATATTGGAATTTATTGCTGAACTTAACATTGAAAATATTAATATAAATTATAAAGCCTTTCCTCATAAAATAAGTCATGAATTAACTATTAATGAAGTCCAAGACTTGGCAGAACTTATAACCACAATATTAAGATCAGATACAGATGGAGTTATTGTTTCAATGGGAACAAATGCCATAGAAGACATTGCGTATTATGTCGGTCTTCTAGTAGATACACAGAAACCAATAGTATTTACCGGCTCACATTTTCCACAAGGAAGTTTATTCTTCGATGGAAAATTAAATATATATAACTCTATAATTTTGGCTTCTTCAGATGACGCAGAGGGGGTAGGAGTACTTCTAACCTTCAATGGTTCTGTGGTATCTGCAAGAGAAGCATGTAAAACGTCACCGGGTTTAATGGATAGCTTTGATTTATTACAAACGGGAAGGGTAGGGGAAATTATTGGCGGGCGCTATAAACCTAGAGTAATTCCTTTATATAGACACACCTATAAAAGTGAATTTCATATCCGTAAAAACATAAAACATACAAGAGTATGTATAATATATGCTCATCTAGGTATGGATGTTTCAACTATTTATTCAATTATAAATAGTGGCGTTAAGGGAATAATAAGTGCTGGATTTGGTAAAGGTTACCAATGCAAAGAGGTTACTGAATTATTACATAAGGCAATACTTCAAGGTATGACTGTCGTTAGATGTCCCAGGATAGGTGGATGTTATATAAATTCTGATAGTAATTATGACAAGAAATATGGATTTATAACCTCTAATGGGTTGTCACCGCAAAAGAGCAGCATCCTACTTTCAACGGCACTAGCACATACAGAAAAAAATGATGACTTAATTCGTATTTTTGAGGAATATTAGTGAGTTTTTTACAGAAACAAATCCGATATATTGTTCCTCCTTTTAAAGGAATGATTATTAAATGTGTTGAGGTATTAAAGGATTTTAAAAATCACTACCTTGGTTTTAAATATTATTTGGCAGATGTTAAATTTTTAGATAACAAAAAAATTGTTTTGGTGGTAATAATTCAAGGTATCAAAAAGGAAATACAACAATTTTCACCAGCAGATATTGTCAAAGATGATGTCTTCTTATCTGGATTTTCAAGTTGTGATGCAAGGACAATCACGTATTTATCTTTCTATCAGTATATTGTTAAAGATTCTTATGAAATATTCATTGAAAGGCAATTATTGAATAAGGGTGAAACATATTTCCATCTTAGCAATGTAACAAATGATGAATATATTCCTCCTATTTCTGCCAAGGTCTTATATCAAAATTATGATTTATTGGTAAAGCTTAGTAAAAAAGACATGATTAATGCGATTTCAACGGCAGTGCAAGAGCAAACAATCTTTGACATAAACTCAATGAATTGAAAGGAATAAAATGAATAATGCTCACATTAGAAACAATAAGGAATTTAAGTACATACGATTATTAGCAATGATATATTTAACTTTTTTGATGGCAGCAACAATTATGGCTTACAAAATTGTGGATATAAAAGGAATATACGAACCTGGGTCAACGCTGATTTATACTTTTACATTCTTTTTAGGAAATGTTTATGCTGAGTTATATGGTAAGTGTTATGCAAATAAATTGATATGGGAGTCGATTTTTTGTGGCTACATATTTGCATTTCTAATTACATTTATTAACGGCTTACCATCACCCGAAATTTGGGATAAATATGATAAATACGAGCATGTAGTAGGACATATTATAAGATTTACAAATGCTGGAGTTATTGGCTTTCTGATAAGTTCCTATTTAAATACACATTTAATCACTAAGTGGAAATATAAATTAAAGGGCAAACTTTTTTGGGCCAGAAGTTTAGCTGCAACATCAATTAGCGAAGGAGTAGCTACATTTTGTGCGGGATTTATTACTTTTTTTGGAATGTTACCAACCATCGATATTATTCATGTTATGACTAATGCATTTCTATTTAAATTAGGATATGGCTTAATAGCTGTATGGCCTGCAACATTTCTAACTTATATTTTAAAGAAAAAAGAGGTGGATGTTGCTAATCTGAGTTCCATTCACCTCATGATTAACGAAAGTTAAAAGATACTCTTGATTCTAATAGAGTAGCTAAAACATAAAAATTAATGGGCATTGGAACTAATTGATATTCGCTAAATTGTGGATTTAAACATTTAATGTGCTTTTTATCGGCAGCTTTGAAAAGAATTTGTCTGAATAAAAAATCATTATTTTCTGTTCTGATAAGACAAAAATCTCCATTTGCAGGATCTTTATTTTTTTCAAAAACTAGAATGGAACCAAAAGGAAATTTTGGTTCCATTGAATTATCATACATTTCAGTGGCAAAAAATTGTTTATTTGTATCCATATCTACGGTAACAAATTCATTTGTATTAGAAATTGCCTTTTCAATTCCGTTTTTCTGCAAATCTGTAAAATTAATTAAAGGTACTCGCATGGACTCATATTTAATTGGTATGCAAGTTAAGTCCTCGTAAATAAGATCCTGAAGAGGGATTTTAAAGTAATTCGCTATCTGCGAAATAGTTGTTAATTTCGGATTTAAATTTATCCCGGAAACCAATCGATTTAGTACTTGTTGAGGCATGCCTATTTTTTTTGATAGCAAGCTTTCGCTAACCCCTTCATTAATAATTAAAAATTTTAAATTTTTTGCAATATGGTTCATATAATATTTAATGTCTTGGTTTTCGGCTCAATGAATTAATCACTCATCATACTAAGAAGATAGGAAAAATAAAAATTATTTGAATCCAACACTTTAAAGTGTAATAATGCAATCTTTAAAGTGTTGAAAAATAGAAGTCATTTAAAGACTTTAATCCGGTAATTGAAAATTAGCAAATAATACAGGAGAGTTTCATGCTTATTTTAACAAGAAGAGTTGGAGAGTCATTAGTGATAGGAGATGTCATTTATATTTCTGTTCTGGGTATAAAAGGCAATCAGATCCGTTGTGGTATTGAGGCACCCAAAGATATCGCTGTATATCGTGAAGAACTCTATCAGCGCATTATCGAAGAAGAACAACATCGCAGGCACCTCATTATTTGATATTATGGCATCACTGCTAAGTCTTCAACATTTTTAGCTGTAGGACTGGTTTTCGTTGGGGGCAGCTCAAACATTTTTTCCCACAAATAGCAAGCTGGCGTAAAGGTCATGAAAAAGTAACACCTTTTTTATTAACACCACCTTAGTTCCTTACCCGTATAGGATAGAGCCCTCTACACAGAACAAATAATCTGCCCTCACCCTGGGATGAGTTGTTGGGTGCAATTCAATAGGGTGAGGCTAAGAGTTAGAATTTTGTCCTTTACAGGGTAGAGCCAGATTCTATATTTTATCTCAGCCTACAAGTGTATTTGAAATTAACTATATCTATAGTTGTAGTTATTCGTCCTCTAAATATATAGCAATTAAATATCATTTTTTTGCCTCTTTATCTCTTATATTAGGCGACAATTATCTTTGCCGGTTGACGACAATTAGGACTGCCGGTCTTAACTAGCTATTGTTAAAGGACATTGAACACTTTTGGAGTGCTTAGATGTCTGGACAATGGCTTACGTCGAA
>JACCSX010000021.1 GCA_013812775.1 Tatlockia sp.
CCTGTTGTTTCAGGGGAATTATTAGTCGGTATAGTCACCAGCCGTGATATTCGATTTGAAACAAACCTATCTTTACCCGTATCTGCTGTCATGACTCCTAAAGAACGTTTGGTTACGGTAAGGGAAGGGGCAAGCCGGGAAGAAGTGCGTTCTTTGCTTCATAAACATCGCATTGAAAAATTACTTGTCGTGAATGCTGCCTTTAATTTATGCGGTCTAATCACTGTTAAAGACATTCAAAAAGCCAAAGAAAATCCTTTTGCTTGTAAAGACAGTTCCGAACAATTACGTGTAGGCGCTGCAGTTGGCGTTGGTGAAGGGTCTGGAGAGCGTGTCGCCGCCCTGGTTGAAGCTGGCGTTGACGTACTTGTTGTCGATACAGCCCATGGGCATTCACAGGGCGTCATAAATCGTGTCAAATGGATTAAAAAGAATTTCCCCGGGGTTCAAATCATTGCGGGCAATATTGCAACCGCTGCTGCAGCTTTGGATTTAGCTGATGCAGGCGCTGATGCTGTGAAAGTGGGTATAGGTCCTGGTTCTATTTGTACTACCCGGATAGTTACTGGCGTGGGTGTTCCGCAAATAACAGCAATTGCTAATGTTGCCAATGGCCTTAAAGGAAGAATCCCTGTTGTTGCTGATGGTGGTATTCGTTTTTCGGGCGATGTATGTAAAGCCTTGGCAGCGGGTGCTAATACGGTAATGTTAGGCGGTATGTTTGCAGGTACAGAAGAATCACCAGGTGAAATTGAACTTTATCAGGGGCGAACCTATAAAAGTTACCGCGGCATGGGTTCAATTGGTGCAATGGCTCAGGCCCAAGGATCAAGCGACCGTTATTTTCAGGATACAACCCAGGGGGCTGAAAAGCTTGTTCCTGAGGGAATTGAAGGGCGGGTACCTTATAAAGGACTCGTGCAAACTATTATTCACCAAATGATGGGTGGCCTACGTTCTTGTATGGGTTATACCGGATGTAAAACAATCGCTGATCTTCATGAAAAGGCAGAGTTTGTGCAAGTAACCAATGCCGGTATGCGTGAATCCCATGTTCATGATGTAAGTATCACCAAGCAGGCTCCCAATTATCAGGTTGATGAATAAGATGACCGAAATTACCAGGAAACCTATTGTTATCATTGATTTTGGTTCCCAGTATTCACAATTAATTGCTAGACGTGTACGTGAAATTGGTGTTTATTGTGAAATCCATCCTTATGATATTGATTCAGCCAAGTTAAAAGCCTTAGCTCCCTGCGGTATTATTTTATCAGGCGGTCCCTCAACAGTAACAGAAAACACAAATCCCAGAGCACCACAATGGATTTTTGAATCGAACTTACCCATCTTGGGTATTTGCTATGGCATGCAAACAATGGCAGTCCAGCTTGGTGGTGACGTGGAGTCCTCACCGCTGCGAGAATTTGGCTATGCTGAATTACGTCTACATAGCCATAGTCTACTTCTGGACAATATTGAAGATAGAACAACTGAGAATGGCGAAGCCCTGCTTGACGTTTGGATGAGTCATGGTGATAAAGTCACATCGCTTCCTCCTGGTTTCGCTCTAATTTGCGAAACTCGTAATGCCCCAATTGCGGGCATGGCAAATGAAACCCGTCATTGGTATGGACTGCAGTTTCATCCTGAGGTTACCCATACTTTACAAGGTTTACGAATTTTACAACGTTTTGTAGTCGATATTTGCAAGGCTAAAACGGATTGGACTGCTGATAACATTATCGATCAGGCAATAGCAAGCATTCGCGAACAAGTGGGTGATGAACAGGTATTATTAGGGCTTTCAGGAGGGGTTGATTCCTCAGTGGTTGCCGCCTTGTTGCACCGAGCTATTGGCGATCAATTAGTCTGTGCCTTTGTGGATACTGGTTTATTGCGTTTACACGAAGCAGAGCAAGTCATGGCGATGTTTGGCCAGCATATGGGAATACGCATAATTGCTGTCAATGCTGAAGAAAAATTTTTAAACGCCTTAGAGGGTGTAGATTGTCCTGAAACCAAGCGGAAAATTATTGGCCGCACTTTTATAGAAGTCTTTGATGAAGAGGCTCAGCGTCTCCCCAAGGTTAAATGGTTAGCGCAAGGAACAATTTATCCAGATGTGATTGAATCGGCGGCAACTGAGACAAATGGTGGCTCCGTTGTGATTAAATCGCATCATAATGTGGGGGGCTTGCCCGAAACGCTCAATCTAAAATTAATTGAACCTATCCGTGAATTATTTAAGGACGAAGTACGTAAAGTTGGTTTGGAATTAGGTTTGCCCCATGCCATGGTTTATCGACATCCTTTCCCCGGTCCAGGACTTGGCGTCCGTATTCTCGGCCAGGTTAAAAAAGAATATGCAGAAATACTGCGCCGCGCTGATGCTATTTTTATTGAAGAATTATATGCAGCTGATTTATATCAAAAGGTTAGCCAAGCCTTTGCCGTTTTTTTACCGGTAAGATCAGTTGGGGTTATGGGAGATGGCAGGCGTTATGACTATGTGATTTGTCTGCGTGCTGTTGAAACGGTTGATTTCATGACCGCGCACTGGTCGCATCTTCCCTGGGAATTTCTGGGCAAGGTCTCAAATCGCATTATTAATGAAGTAGCAGGCGTATCTCGAGTTACTTATGATATTTCTGGCAAACCCCCAGCCACCATTGAATGGGAATAAATGATTCCTTTTGGATGGCTCAGGCTTTTGAGCTAGCCCTCAAAGCAAAAGCGCAAGGGGAGGTGCCGGTAGGTGCAGTATTAGTTGCTGCTGATAACACCTTGCTAGGCAGTGGTTGGAATCAGGTTAAACAAACCCATGATCCCTCGGCCCATGCCGAACTTATTGCTATTCGCTCAGCAGCAGAAAAGCTTCAAAATTATCGTCTTTTGAATACCACTCTTTATGTTACCTTGGAACCCTGTGCCATGTGCGCCGGCGCCTTAGTGCACGCACGTAGCTCCCGCCTCGTTTTTGCCACTCGGGATTTCAAATCAGGAGCTGCAGGCTCAGTTTTTAATTTATTAGCCGGCTTTCCTTTAAATCATCGAGTTCAAATTGATGAGGGTATCATGCAAGAGAAATGCGCCCATTTATTGAGTGATTTTTTTAGAAGCCAGTAGACGATTCTGAAATCTCCATCTCCAAGAGAAGGGGAGATTACCCTAAGTTGCGCGGCTTGTCCCTGAGAGTTCTACAAGAAATTAAAAATGCCTACGTACCGCGCTTTATGCGCGGTATCCAG
>JACCSX010000097.1 GCA_013812775.1 Tatlockia sp.
AATCATTTTCAATTTACTATTTCAAACAGCAAGTGAAACATTATTACAATTTAGTTCAAATCCAAAATGGTTAGGTGCTAAACCAAGTATTACTATGGTTCTTCATACTTGGGGACAAAACCTAAATCAACATATCCATGTACATTGCATTATAAGTGGTGGTGGATTAACAAAAAATAACCAATGGAACAATGCTAAAAGAAAATTTCTTTTCCCGATTCGTGCACTCTCTAAAGTTTTTAGAGGAAAATATCTTGAACAACTTAATATCCTCTTAAGCAGTGGCGAGGTGTTTTTACCTAATAACAGTACTAATAAAGAAAGCATTCAAAAATTTATCTCATTACTGTACCAAAAAGATTGGGTAGTTTATGCTAAACCTCCCTTTGCAGGACCAGAACAAGTACTGAAGTATCTTGGACGCTATACCCATCGAATTGCCATTGGAAATCAACGATTAGTCAACTTTCAAGACAATACAGTTTCATTTAAGTGGCGTGATTATGCGGACAACAGTCAACAAAAAATAATGATATTAAGCGTAAATGAATTTACTAGACGCTACCTTTTGCATGTTTTACCAAAGGAATTTCAACGATTACGACACTATGGGATTTTAGCAAATCGTTATAAATCAATAAACTTAAAGAAGGCACGCATAGCACTTAATCAAAATGAGATTAAGCCAAAGACAAAAGAAAAAATCAATGACTTAATGTTAAGACTCACTGGAATAGACATTACTAGTTGTCCGCGCTGTGGTTCTGGACGATTAAATATAGTTACAGCACTTTTATCCAATTCGGTAACCCACTCTAGAGATCCTCCAACTGAGTTAGCAATAAGATGAAAACAAATAATTTTAAAATCAATACGCTACGAAAACTAATAACGGGGCAGGGATAATCATGGTAACTTTTGCAAAAAACCCATATAAACTCCTTAATAAGGGAAGATTGGATGCAAAAATCTATTTATAATCATAAAATTTGGGACACTAATAACATAAAAACATCATACTTATCTTAACAGCGATGATAAATTCAATACAAACCCCATAATTCTTTATCACAAAATCGGCGATTTAGCTCAACAAATCTTATAAGCTGACAACCAAAATGCAAAATAAATCTGCAAGCTCATCGCTATGTGTCAGTCTATAAGAAGCTAAGTGTTATCTATCTGAAAGTATATTCTTACCCACTTAGACAAAATCTATTTGACAGAGGTACCGTATATGGTACCATTTATATTATGAGCAAATTTGATAAGCTAATAATTAAAATGCGAGCCAATCCCAGAGATTGGCGCATAGATGACTTGAAAGCCGTTGCTGAAAGATTGGGCATTGAATATAGACAGCCAGGAACTAGTCACGTTACTTTTCGCCTTTCAAATGGATCTAAAGTAACCGTTCCTGCGCATAAACCTATTAAACCCATTTATATTAAACAATTTTTAGATTTGCTCGATGAAGGAGGTTTTAGTAATGAATGAATTAAATTACCCTGCTACCATTCAGCCACTTTCTGAAGAAGATGGTGGAGGTTATCTTGTGACCTTTCCCGATCTACCTGGTTGCATGGCAGATGGCTCTACTCCGGAAGAAGCTTTTCATCAAGCAGAAGATGCTTTAAAGGCTTGGATAAAAACTGCCCAAGAATTTGGGGATCCTATTCCGAAACCAAGTTCTTTAAATAAGTATAGTGGCCAATGGAGAATGCGCGCTCCTAAATCTCTTCACGCTGCCTTAGCTTCTCGCGCTAAAGAAGAAGGGGTAAGCTTAAATACTTTAGCAATTACTTTATTAAGTCAGGGTTTGGCAAAAAATAAAAATTCTTAGGTAATTTTTTCATTACATCTTGGCCCTGATTTGCATTAGTGCGGTTTTCGATCAGATTAAGTTCCTTAATGATATCCAAAAAGTCGCATATCTGTCTCCTAAATCAATTAATAGACTATTGTGTCTATTAATCCATATTTAATGATTTATGAGAAAGTATTAAGTAGCTAAAAATGGCGTCTACTACCTTATAAGTGAGTAGACACCATTTTTTCGGAACCTTTTTAAGGGTTCCGTTGCAAATAATCTTAAAAACGTTCGTTTTCAATAATAAGTATCCGAGTAATTTATGTATAGTTCTAGTCGAATAAACCTGTTATCTGAGCAAGAAATTGAAAGGATTTAATAAAGCTACAAGTTTACAACCACGATGATTTAGTTAAACTTGGTTTTTCTAAGGTAATAGTCGTTGCAATTGATCTGGCAAACTATAAAAAAGAATTGAAAGATCAAAGCTGGATATCATCGATTGAACAATATGCTCGTGCAGATTCCCTCGTCGTTATAGTTGGGACTAAATGTGATTTGAAAACACTAGATAGTGCCTATAAACAAGAGATGGAAGACTATGTTAGTGAAATAAATAAAACTAGAAATGAGGCAAATAAAGTTCTATTAAAGTTTGTCAGCTCAAAGACCGGCGAAAATGTTGAGGAACTTTTTGAAGAAATAGTAACCAACCTTCATAAACAAGAAGGGGTGGAAACGGATTTAATTAATAAAGCGCGTAAAGAGCAGCATAAAAATAATTTTGTCGAATTTTTTCAACTAACACCCATACAAAGTACTTTAAAAGCGGTGGTATTTGATTGGGATAATACCTTATCTGATCAGGCTGAAATTGATAAAAATGAGCGAACATTAGCTTTTGAACAAGAAACCATATCTTCATTAAGAAAATTATCATCCTTAGGTGTGAAAATTGTAATCGCCAGTAAAATGACAGAGGAGGCGGTTATTATAAATTGCCTTGAGAGTTATGAAATTCTTAATACTGTTCATAAAGTATATGGCCGTGGGCTGCATGTCGAAAAAATTGATGTGATCAATCAAGTTCAGTCTGAATTCAATATCCTAAATAATAATCAAATATGTTTGGTGGATGATTCAAAGTCTGCCTGCACAGTTGCCCGAGAACAGGGATACAGAGCCATTATTGCAATGGTTGATAATGGATTGTATGTAGCTAATCCGCGACATGTTCTTAATACACTCCGTCCCAGCTTAGATGCTCTTCTCGATGCCACGCGATCAGCTATTTTCCGATATCAGGCTAATAGAGCTGATCATATTAGCTTTTTTTCAAGAATTTTTGATTTTACCCGTGGTGAAGTTAGAGCAAACACCTATCTAAGATTATTAAATGATAGTGAAGCCACTCCGTTTGGAAGAATGGTAATAATCTATTCCATGCTTGCAAGTAGTGACGGAGAAAGATTGCAAAAATGTGTGTACACACAGATGGGTTTTCAGGGGCTAGAACAAGCCAAGGAATATTTTAGAGAGGAAATCAGATCTCATTTATTAGAATTACATAAAGACCATAAGTTATTCGATAGTACTGTAGATCAATTAAATGAAAATGTAATTAGAAAAATGGTATGCTTTGCTAATTCTGATAAGGCGTTAGATAAAGCGACGGCCAGCAATTTCTTCAAGGAATTATCGATAATCGAAAATGGAACACGGGAAGAAAGCTATTTACGTGCTAAATAATAGTCTGACCCCTGGCCGGGATCCTGGTAAAAAAGGTACATATTCAATTTTTACGCTCGGACCCCGGGTCTACCTAGTTAGACCAGCGGGTTAGCAATGCGAAACCTGCGGTTATAAATTTATAGTGCCTTAAAGGGGTTCTAGGCCAGAACCCTCGAAATTTACGAAGTGTTTTCAGTTACACTTCTCTCTTTTGAGTCACTGTCCTAATCTATTACCTCCTGAACCTTTGATACTTTTATTAGTTAATATTATTTAAGGTTAGTTGGGTAAAATGCGGATTCAGAAGAACACTATTGTTTTTATAATAAGCTTCTTTTAAGACCGCCTTATTTTAAAAGGGGTCCTAGCCCTGAGGGATATGGCTTGCCACTGATCAGGTGTGCGGCAAACGCTTAAAGCAAGTCCTGACATTATGGTTTCTGCATTATTCATCATGGGTATTCATTAGATACGGAGATATCAAGTCAACTGTTAGCAATGAGTGCGGCAACTATCAATCGCTTACGACTTCCACCCTTTAATGAGATCTTATTTGATAATCAGAGCATTCCACAAAATAGTACCTTCTTGTAATCAGAAATGCCGATAGAGCTAAAATCTCCCTAACTAAAGCTAAAATTCGATTTAATATCAGCAAATTCATTGTCGCTTAATTCTACTAAATCGGCGAAGCTTTGATTATTTTTATTAAATTGCATGACTAAGTAGCGGCTTAACGAATGTTTATGATAAGAGGATTCCTGAAAAACCTGCTGTAGATGAGTTATTATTTGTTCATAAGTCGAAGCAGGGTTATTTGCAATTTCTAATAAATCTCGTGCTCGTTTAACACCACTATCGCCATGAAACCAATGGCTAAAACGTGTCAAACCTCTCGTGCCTGCCGCATTTTTATTCATCCAACCTCAATAGGAAGTTTCTGTATCCAGAGGCAAATCTGTTCCGGGATTTCTAATAATAGTTTTTCCTAAGATTGCTTGGTTTATATGAATTTTTATGGATTGAATTCTTTCTTGCTCTTGATTAGCTTTTTGATGATTTGATTCAACGTTTACTTCTACTTTTTGTTCCAGAATCACCTGGCTTTGATAAAATTCATCCTTTGTTTTAAGACAAAGAGTTTCTAAGTATGGATAAAATCCGGATAAATCATATAGCTTTAAAACGTGATAGCGAAAACGCGATTCATTGATTTTAGAATCAATAAGGAGGCTATCTAAGACATGATCCATAAACTCCTTATTCTCTATAAATTGTGCCCCATATTTTTCTTTAAGGTACACAATAAAGCTATTTTGTTTTTCAACGGATATATTAAAACATTCTAGCCGAGCGACATTTTGATCATTGGGTAGGTCGTCAATCCCTAAAACTTCATCAAGGATAGCCTTTAACTCATGCTTATTCTTTTCGCTAAGAATAGTCTTAAAATGCGCAAAAGCGAATTGATGAATTTCAGCATCGATTGTTTCAAGAGTGAGGACATCAAAGAAAGGATGTCCAATAACAGATTGGAATCCACGCCGCTTAACCCCTGAATAGCAGCTAGGTCGGTCTCCTTCTTCTACATTGTCAAATTCTTCCCTTTTTCCATCCCTAATCCTGGTTTTATCCCAATTGTGAGCACGGCCTATTAAGGCAAATTCATTTATAAAATGGCTAAAACGGCTCTCTAAGGTGTGTCCTCCTGTAGGCTTTATCTCCTTATCAATGGTAGCTAAATACATCAGAGCAATCAGGGGTTGATATTCTTCAAAGGTTGACCAACGTTCAGTTCGGTCTTCATTAATATAGACATAAGAGGCATGCTTATGCATCCATGGGTTGGGTTTAGACAAATAACGCCAGGTAGTGTGTGCAGGATGTCTATGATAAGCCATTAGGGCTTCATTTGTTTGGCTCGTCGTTAGTTTTAGAGATTTAAATTCCTCATAATCTAGAGGAAGTTTTATTGATTCTTCATTGATGTTGATAATGGCAGGCTCATTAAGATAACGCTCAATAAGATCATTCCTTAAGCCTTGCATGATTACTTCAATTCCGGCAGTTTGAATTATCGGTTGATAATGTGCTATGGCTTTTTCAAGCCGTTTAGCCTCACCTTCTGTTAGGGCAATCATTGATGATTCACGATCTTGAGCAAGCTGCCTTAAATCAACACCGTTACTGCGTTCTTCTCTATAAAAATCATTTTCTTCAGCCAAGCGCCTTACTGCTTCGATATTCAGCAAAAGGGTTGCTGCCTCCTGATTGCCAGTAGCCATTGCAAGTCTTAGAAGCTCATTGGGTTTGCCCTGGGTTATTTCTTGATGCGCCAATGTTTTCACGGAAGGAATATTGAGTAAAAAACGAAGCTCATCATCAAAAGCCCTGTCATTTCGACGAATTAGATTGCGAATTAAATAAAAACAAAATCGCGCACGATCTCTATCCAAAAGATCAAATACGCCATTGGGATTTTGAAGACCAAATGCTTCGCTTTCTTCATGTAGCGAGACTAAAGTCGTGTTAACAAATGGTGTAATAATATGGTTATATTCGCGCTCATGCATTTCTGCGTAAGCAAAACAACCGATGCTTTGCGCTAATATATGGTAACAGGTTTCCGTTTGTCCTTGGCGGGCAGCGCCTTTGAAAGGATCAAACTGATCATAGGCACAGCTAATCATATCTTGGACAAAGTCTGGGGCATTCAATTCCAAATGCTTTAATATTTCAAGATGGCCATAAAAAGCAGCATACATATACGTACTATTTAATATATTATTATTCCTTTCGGTTACAATAATTTCTCGAACAAGGTCAGGAATTATTATTTCAAAAAATTTGAATACCTCAAGTTGGCCATGGTAGCCAGCACGTTGACAGACCTTAAAACAATCTTTTTTAATTAATTCAATTCTCTGACTATTTTCAAAATCATCTAAAAATGCCTGTAAATACCTAATATTGCCAAGCTCGCTCAAAAATCCTAACAATTCGTGGTCGTTTAAACAGATTTGTTTTGAAATAAGTTTAAATGTTGAAATTTTTAACTCAGGATGAGCTAAGACAATTGAGAACCAAATTGTTTTTCGTTGAACGAGGGTTAACGTTAACAGAGGTGGATGTATCTTATTTAAACAATCCTCTAAAATATCCTCACTGGAAGTCATGAGTGCCAAATGTCACCGGCCACGATTACTAGCCCACTAAAGTCATAGTTGGGCCACAATTACTAGCCCACCCTCTGGCCACCTCTGAGTTCCACTTTGGAATACCAAAAAATAGCTGTTAGTTTGGGAATTTT
>JACCSX010000127.1 GCA_013812775.1 Tatlockia sp.
ACAGAGCTAATGCTGCTATACAGAGAAATAACAAGCTATAACCAGGAGGCCAAAGTAACTGATTTTTTTATTGAAAACCGGCAAAGATAATTGTCGCGAACCGGCAAAGATAATTGACGTTTAACAGGCTGGAACAGATAAGTGATTATAAAGTGCAACAGAAACTCGCTCAAGCCCTTAACACTGTTCCAGATTTATTGGGGCGAACGCATCTACACCGAGCAGTTTTAGAAAATTCAGTTGATTTGGTGCAATTTCTTATAAGTTCTGGTGCAGACGTAAATGAAAAAGATAAGTTTGGGCTAACGGCTTTGCATTTCGCTGCTCAAGCTGGGCATAAAGAAATAATTTTATTACTTCGTAGTCAAGATAATATCAATATGAATGCCGTTGATAATGATGGGAACTCAGCCTTACACCTAGGAATTGAGAATTTAGATTGCGTCCATCTTCTGGTTTCCGGAATAAATCGCACTGATAAAACCCTAAGAAATTATAATGATAAAACCGCCGAAGAGTTAACCCTAGCTATTACAGTAAATCTTAAAGAAGCATTGTCAATTAAGAAAATGGATCAGGTTGACAAGGATTTTATTCACTTTGAACAAAAAATTCCAATTAACTGTATGCCCTATCTTCGGAAAAATTTTAAAGAATTACTCCTTGATAATGCCGGATTTCATGATGGACCGAGCTCCAAATTTTTCAAGCAAAAATTAAGAAAATCAAGTTCCATGTTTATCCAAAATTCTCTTGAGTCCTCTATTCGCGAAAAACCAAGCTTATTTAGAGATTGGATTTTAAATGAAAGCATAACTTTCTATGAAAAAATTTACCTTACTAAGAATGTAAATCTGTTACTCACCACAATAACAATGGCCGCAAAAAAGGGAGAGTTTGTAGAGCTTCTGCGAGTGCTTAATGGATTTATTGAAACCTATCCCGATGAACAAGCCGCCTCATTATTATTGTTAGCTGTAGATGAGTTGCAACCTTTAGTGTTAGAGGAACATACCGAATTCAATAGTCAATTGAAATTGATTCGAAATGCTTTTTGCACAAATCTACTTGCTGATGGTTTAGACGAATTTTGCCGCCCTGAAAAGATAAATAAATTAACTATCGAAAGTCTTTCTAAAATACAAATGGATTCCACAAAAAAACTTCAAAAATTAACAGACATTTGTAGCGGAGAATTAGTAAAAGAGAGGAATGAAATAAAGATAGATCTCTATTTAATACGGATAAGAATTTTAGGTCTAATGGATTTTGTTGAGCCTGTCGAAATCATTTCTCTGTTAATTAAGCTGCAACCATTTTTAAGCAATATTCAACGATTACAATGCCATTTTATCGTTTTTTCTATCGTAGAATTTTATAATCTCTATGGCTATGAATGTCAGGAAAAAAAGCTGTTCAATGAGGAAGTAAATAACTATTTTGATGCATTTTTGAATAAAGAACTAAAAGAAATACTTGAAATATACCGATCTAATTTAGATGTTTTAGAATCAAAATCCTACTACGCAGCAAATGAACTAATAAACGCATTTTTAGCCGATAAAATTGAACTTCAAAAGGAGAGTATTCATGCTAAAATTGATGAATTTGTGAATCGTAAACACCGCTCTACAGGTACTTCTACAGTTATAGATATTACAAAAGAAATTAATAATATTAATGCAAAATTTTTCCAACAAAAGTCGTCGCTAAAAGAGTTTCGCCTGGCATGTTTGGATGGTAAACAGCTTAATCCTGGGCTCTTAGAACAAAGCAAATTATTTAATTCAATCTCTACTTTTATTCAAGCCACCGTTTGTTCTTATCCTACAGCGGCCCAGCAAGCTCAGGCTATTACTCTGTTTATTCGAGTTGCACAGGCTTCCTTGCTTAATCAGCATGGGCCTAATATTTTTATAGTAATGGCCTTTGTTTGTGCGCTCTCTTCATCTGAAATTGGTAAATTGAAACCTGCTCTGGCCTTAGTTGAAAAAAATATTCTCAGGATTCAGGCTCTTTTGTGTGAACTGCTATCCTATAACTGTAATTTCGAAAACTACCGCAATTTGCTGAAAGACGATTATCGGGCTTTACCTATCTTTGACCGAATAATTGGAGATAAACTTCATTTTTATGAACAAGTTGATCTTCTGCAAAATGATGAAATTCTATATGAAAATGTGGATTATTTTGGAAAACTGCATCAGTCCCTATGCGTTATCAAGCAAAGTCTACAGGGCTTTTCTTTGGATTTAAAAACCGATTTATCAGAGCAATTGCAAAAGCTAAATACAGAGAAAAAAATAGAGGAGCAATTAATAAAAACGCCAAAAATTTTGATCTCTTTGCCGAAAAAAGGAGAAATCCTATCCTCGACAGAATCCAGTTCTCAGGAAGATACGTCTTTAAACAGACGCTCTCCTGAAAAAAAATCGTCCTATCGCAAACTACCTTTAGATCTGAAATCATCCCGTAAAATATCTTCTGAAAAGAAAATCTCCCCCAAGGAAAAAGACTCCCTTAAAAGCGTTGAATTTTCATCAGGATACGACACTTCCCCACGCAATGACTCCCCTCGACGCAAATTATCTACCGAAAAAGAATTATCGCACAGCACTGAATCCTCGTTAGCTAATGATTGTTCGCCACAGAATACCAGACGTGTTACATGGTTTGGTTCTACGATGCCTGCTCCCAATCTTAAGATTGATCTGGCCGCTGAAATAGAGAAAACAAGTGAAGAACCCTTTACTAATCAGATGAAGTAAAAGGTTTATTACAAGGCAAACCCTGCCATAGTTAGGGTGCCGCCAGAATGAATAATTAACACAGAACCCTTCAACTGCTTGGCTTCTATTCGTTTTCTTGCTGAATGGAATAATTTTGCAGAGTACACTGGGTCAGCTAAGATGCCTTCTTCACGAGCCAGTCGCCTTATTTCCTTTTTAATAGTTTGGTTTAGCGATCCAAAGGATTTTGCAGTTTCCGGGTAAAAACAATCCAGTGGTATAGCCGTTTCTCCTACCCACTTTTTAAGCTTAGCTTTGAATGTTTTTTCATCATCTGCCAATAAAAGGATATGAATCATAGCCTTATGATTATGCTCAGTTAGCCCCTTTATCAAGGCGGCAGCAGAAAAGCCAGTTCCTGCATCAACAAAGATATGTTGAAATTCAAGACCTGCTGATTTTTCATTGGCTACAATGTCCGCAGCAATAGTCATGGCTCCAGCCATAGCTTCTGTGACGCTTGCGCCTTCATTTAGAACAAAGCCCGGTACTTTAAGATGGGTAAGATAGCTGTTGGCCAACTCTTCAACGCGGGGCCAATCCTCTCGATTTACCCACACTATTTCCTCTTCCACTAAAAATAGACGACTTAATTTAAAATTACCCTGAATGTCTTGATTGTGAGGTTTGAGCAAAATTGCAGTTACTGAGAATTGAAATTCCCTGGCCATTTGCAGTGCAGCA
>JACCSX010000047.1 GCA_013812775.1 Tatlockia sp.
TAGTTAACTGTTTAAAGCCCCAGGCTAAATTTGCTTTAATCGATGAACCTGAGCAGCTTGATTTTAGAATATTCAAACCAAAAAGCATTTCAATCCATTGGGAACTGATGTTTACACGTTCCATGTACCAAACAGCGGATATGATTAAACAGCACAGAATTTTGAATGAAGCAGCGAGTCTGGTAGATCAGGGGTTAATCAAAACTACTCTCAATAAGAATTTTGGGCTTATAAATGCAGAAAATATTAATAGAGCTCATGAGCTTCTTGCCTCAGGAAAGAGTCGCGGTAAAATTGTGTTGTCTGGGTTTTAATGAGGTTTAGGGAACTCCACTATACCCACTGCCATTAAGTTAAGAAAGAAAGCCCCTCATGCCTACTTCCCGCGGCTTGTCCCTGAGAGATCCACAGGAAATCAAGACCCCTACGTACCGCGCTTTATGCCTGAGAGATCCTCACAAAAATTAATCATAGTGATGGATCTCATTTTGTGTTTTTATAGCGCATTGATAAAGTAAAATTAAAACACTCTTAAATTCTTCTTTTGTAATAGAAAGCTTTTTCCTAATAGCTCTCTTACCTAAGTAGACATAGGATAAGGCAGAAAATTTAGCCGAATGAGCTTGAAAGTCAGCGGCTTTTCCTACGGATTTAATATAAAGTCCTGCTAGCCATGCAGCTAAAGTGCAGATAGCAGCAATAAGAAGAAGAATGTTCATTCGTTGAGAACATTTTGTCAGGCTGTTTTTGAGCCCTAAACCATAATGAGAGCATTTAGTGTCCCTTATATTTTCCTCGATTCTCATCCTCTGACGATAAATATTGACGACAAGAACTGGGATAGTTTTAGCTTCACTAAGTGAGGTAACTAATACCCATGGCTCTTTATTAGCCTTGGCATAACGTTTAGACATACCTGAAGAACTTTTTTTCTTGTCTTTAGTTAGCGCTGCTCTGCCCTTAGGTTTTCCTTTATATAGAATAAAGTGGGCAGGTACTTTTCCTTCTTCTGTTAATATACCCTGCCCCACATGAGTAGGCTTACTGGTTGCTTGTTCAAATAGTTTTGAGCTTAATTCCCATTGGGAAGAGTCATCTAAACAAATGGCATTTTTATTCCTTAGTCGGCCTACAAAATTCCAGTCTAATTTTAAAATATAAGCAAACCAGGGCGCTCGAAAGCCCGCATCGGTAACTATAATGGGTTTCACGGAGGCAGGAAGTAGATTCTTTAGTCGATTTAAAAATGCTTTATGGGTGGCGTGATTATTCTCCTGTTTTTTTGAAAAACATTCCTCATAAATCACAATAGAACGACCCTGCATAGACACACTTGCACGCAAAACATAACGCTTTGTCGTTGAGTTAAGACATGTCCAGTCAATATGAATCCAAGCATAGCTATTTTCTTGCAGGACAAGATTTATCATGACTTGATAAAAAGACTCACGCTCTGCTTGGAGATGACCATTTCCTAAAAGCCTATCCACCTTTTGGATATTACTGCATTCTTTATTAGAATTAGAAATTGATCTGCCCAATTCAGTTAAATACAGCTGTTTACTATTAATCGCTGCTTCGCAAGCTGTCATTAAACTTAGTAATCGTGTTTTATGTACTTGTGGTAGTTGATTTGAAAAGGTTTTATGTAATAATTCGTGAATGTGCATGGCCGTGACTCTAATAATGTCGAGAAACGCTATTTGATCACAATTGTCATGCACATCAAAATTTTTTTTAATTTTTTATTTCAATCGCTTATGGTCACATTTTGTGACCATCTCTCAGGCATAAAGCGCGGTACGTAGGTAGTTAAGGATTGTTCATTCAAAAACAGCACCGTAGCCTGGATGCAGCGAAATAGCTGCGGGAATTGGTGCTCAAAGTTTATTCTTCCTCAACTTAATGGCAGTGAAGAATGAGGTTTAATTATGCTGTAGTTTCTTTCGTTACTCTTTTTTTTGATTTCTGAAATTGCTTCCATTCTTTATCTTTAGCGAATATAAAATAAGCTGCTTCTTCTAGAAAAAAACCGATATTATCAATATTTGCCCATTCACAGTATTGTTCAATCTTTCTAAGAACATCCACATTGATTTCGGCTTTGATTTTTTCTTTTTTAACGGAGCTATTACCATTAATAATCGCCATAATTTATTCCCTTTTTTAAAAAAATATTGAAGCAAAAAATAGTAGCAAACTATATCGCAAAATGAAATCGATAATAAAGATATTTTCTGCATTACTATTTAAGTGCCAATCTTATTTCAGAAAAATTCCGACAAGAATCCGAAATTTTTAAAGCCAAATTTTTTTAAAAAATATAAAGAAAAATTGCAGTCCGACCAAGGAGCTTGGTGTGGTTTGTTCAGTTTTTTTGCTCAAAGTGGTGTAAAAGAGAATATGTCCCTAAAAGAACTGGTTGCTCATGCCTAAGGGCTTTCTAATCAAGGCAGCGGCCAACGTAGCCAGTCTGTCATGAAAGAACAACTAAATTGGTTAGATGAAGATAATCAAATAACAGAAGAAATACGAAAGTATATTATTTGATTTAGAATTACAAACAAGGAAAGAGGGCGCTTTAACTTAACTCTGTTAATTCTCTAATCAAAGCTTGTTTTAATTCATCTTTTTCTATTTTATCTAAGGCATGACCTTCATTAGTCGAGATAAGAAACATGTCTTCAGCACGTTCGCCTGCTGTAGCAATTTTAGCATTATGTAAATGGATTTTCTGGCTTAAAAAAACACGGCTGATAGAAGCTAATAAACCCGGCCTGTCTGGAGTAACCAGAAATAAGCGACTGAATTGCTCCTTGTCATTTTCTTCACTAAAGTTAATTTGTGGTTTTAATTTGAAATGAGCCTGAGCGCATGAAATACGGCGTCGGGAAACTGAGGGGATATTGATCATATCTGCCAATTGTTTTTCAAGTGCTTTTTGTATAACTGCAGTTCGCTGCTTATCAAAATAGGCTTGATTTTGCTCATTAAGGATAATGTAAGTATCCAAATCGAAGTTATTATCGCAGGTTAAAATGGTGGCTTCTTGAATGGTTGCAGAGTGAATACTAAGAACCGTTGTAGTAATCATAAAACGCTCGTCACGATGCGGCATGTAAATGAATACCTCAGTACCACCTTGACTATGATGCGGCATTATCAGAACTAAGGGGTAGAGTTTACAATTAAGAATGGCTTTGCTATGTCTGGCGATAACTTCTGGCGGTTCATGAAGAAAATATTTATCTTTAAAAGTTGCCCATAAAGCGCGAACAGCCGCTAAAGAAATTCTCTCTTTAGCAAGAATAGTCAGCGCCTCTTCCTTACGATCAATAACTAAAGCTGTTTCATTTAGCTCTTGCTCCATCCATTGCTTTGCTGCCCGATATAACTCTTTCAATAAGGAATCTTTCCAGGCAGTCCAAAGTGTATGATTGGTGGCACAGATATCTGCCACAGTAAGTAAATAGAGGTATTCAAGGTAATCGGCATGAGGCAGTAGGCGGCAAAATTGTTGAACAGTTTTGGGATCATAGATATCTTGCCGCTGTGCTGTTTGCGACATTAGTAAATGATTCTGAACTAACCAAACTAATAAGTCAGTCTCTTTCCCACTTAGTTGATGACGAATTGCAAACTGAGCTGCTTCTTCAGCGCCTAATGCTGAGTGATCGCCGCCTCGACCTTTCGCAATATCATGAAAAAGTGCAGCTAAATATAAAATGGCTCGGTTTTCAATGCCGGGCATTAATTTGGCTGCTAATGTAAATTGCTGTGCATACTCAGCTTTCAAAAATCGGGCAAGATTACGGATTACAAATAACGTGTGCTGATCGACTGTGTAAACATGAAATAAATCATATTGCATCTGGCCGGTAACCGCGGCAAAACTATCAAGATAATGACCTAAAACCCCATAACGATTCATATGATGCAAGGCTTCATAGGGATCTTCTGTTTTAAAAAGGGCCAGAAATGTTGTAGTTGCAATTTTTGATTGACGAAAGCGATCCGTAATTAAATAAAGATGTTCTCTTATCAATCGAATTGTTGTTGTGCGAACTCCTTTTATATCAGGACGTTTGGCTATCCATAGAAACAGTTCAAGTAAAGTCTGTGGCTTTTGGGAAAAAATTTTAGAATTTTTAACTTCAATATACTCATTTGAGAGCTGAAAAAAATTATCTAGAATTCTGATGCGTTGCTTTTCATGATGAACTATTGCTTCTACATACCATTGTAAGAGCATCTCATTCAATTCGCGGCAACGTTTGATGACTTTAAAATAGGCCTTCATAAACTGCTCAATGGCTAGGGATTTGGCATTGTCGCGAAAGCCAAAAAGAGCTGCCAGTTTAATTTGATAATCAAAGAGTAAACGCTCCTCCTGCTTATCGGCCAGAGTGTGCAAGGCAAAGCGCACACGCCAAAGATAATGTTGGCAAGCTATTAATTCTTCATATTCTTTATCGCTAATAAAGCCACAATTTGTTAGATCAGCCAGTTTTTTTACGCCAAAATGGCGTTTGGAGATAGTCAACAGAATTTGTAAATCTCGCAAACCACCAGGCCCATTTTTAACGTTTGGTTCAAGGATATAAGCCGTTTCGCCATATTTAGCATAGCGCTGCTCTTGCTCCTTTTGTTTGGCAAAAAAATAATCATGGCTTGTCCACATGTGCAATGGATGAGTCTGATAGATTAATTCATCCATTAAAATACCTGCACCACAGACTAAACGCATATCAAGAATAGAGGATATGACCGTTAAATTTTGAGCAGCAAGTTCGGCACAGGCATCGACAGTAGTGAGTTGATGACTAACTTCAAGACCAATATCCCAGCAGTCCTGGATAAAAGATTGTGCCCGCTGCATCTGTGTTTTTGTGATTTTTACCTTATGAAGCAGGAGCAAATCAACATCAGAATAAAGCTGTAATTCACGACGGCCATAACTGCCGAGAGCTAACAGGCAAAATTTAGCGCCTTGATGGAGACCATTTTTTTGAAAAAGAAGGTTGAGTATCTCATCGATAAAGTTTACAAGCTTATGGGTGAGGGTGCTGATGTTTTTGTTTTGTCGAAATTCTTCACACAATTCATCCTTGAATTGTTTAATGGCTAATTTTAAGGCAAGATTATCGTTCTTCATTACGCAGGGTAAGAATTTCTACGCCATCATCTGTGACTAAGAGGGTGTGCTCCCATTGCGCTGACAAGCTATGATCCTTAGTGACAACAGTCCATTTATCCGGCAGTAGGCGAGTATGATATTTGCCAATATTAACCATTGGCTCAATAGTAAAGGTCATGCCTGCACGTAAGGTTTCGCCTGTGCCAGGAGTCCCGTAATGCAAAACCTGTGGATCTTCATGAAAGACGCGACCAATCCCATGCCCACAATATTCCCTAACTACTGAACATCGATTCGACTCAGCATGACTTTGAATAGCATGACCTATATCACCTAGGCGCACACCAGGTTTTACCATATCAATTCCGATTAACAAACAGTCATGCGCAACGGTGACAATATGTTTGGCTTTAATTGAAGGCTCGCCAATATAAAACATCTTTGATGTGTCGCCGTGATAGCTATCTTTAATGACAGTAATATCGATATTAATGATATCGCCATCTTTTAAGGCTCTTTTTCCAGGAATTCCATGGCAAACAACATGATTAACGGAGGTGCAAATTGATTTTGGAAATCCATTATAATTCAATGGAGCAGGTATTGCCTTCTGTACATTAACAATATAATCATGGCAGATTGAGTTTAATTCATCAGTAGTAACACCCTCTTTCACATAAGAGCCAATCATTTCCAATACCTCACCTGCAAGTTTGCCAGCTAAGCGCATTTTCTCAATTTCTTCAGGGGTTTTAATCGTTACCGACATAATTGATTCCACAATAAGATAAGATACCCTTTACAGGCGTTTTTTAGGCGAGAGGTTTTTCGATTATGAATTAATTAAAAACGTCCAAGAGCAAGTCCTATTGCGAGTTTTTAATTATTGCATAGACCAAAAAAGCGATAGTAAAAACCTAAAATTCATCCATAAAAACTCTATAGTAGCATAAGTGGTTACAGGGGCAATAATTAGAATAAGCTTATTGTTTAATTAAGATCCTGTAAAAAAGGCTAATTTCATTGCTGATCAAAACCTGATGTGGTATAAATATCGCGCTTTTAACTACACACATGTTTCGTCACATACGGCGGGGTCCCGAGAAAAGGGTGTCGTATGGGAAACGTGGAGGCCTAACCCTGGAGTAATAAATGAATGTAAGTATGCGTGAACTGCTTGAAGCAGGTGCTCATTTTGGACACAGAACTCGTTTTTGGAATCCTAAAATGGCTCAGTACATTTTTGGTTCAAGAAATAAAATCCATATTATCAATTTAGAAAAAACAATGCCTATGCTGAATGACGTAATCAATTACGTTGGCCGCTTAGCATCTAATAAAGCAAAAATCCTATTCGTTGGCACCAAAAGAGCTGCCCAGGAAAGTATTCGCGAACAAGCTAAACGCTGTGGCATGCCTTATGTAGATCACCGTTGGTTGGGTGGCATGTTGACCAACTACAAAACTGTCCGTCAATCAATTTTCCGTTTGAAAGAATTAAAAGAATTGCGTGAAAAAGGCGCCTTTGCCGGAATGATCAAAAAAGAAGCGCTTATGTTAACCCGTGAGCTTGATAAACTGGAACGCGGACTAGGCGGTATTGAAGACATGGGCGGCTTGCCTGATGCTCTTTTTGTTGTTGATGTTGGTTTTGAGCACATTGCTGTTGAAGAAGCTCGTCGCTTAAAAATCCCCGTCATTGGTGTGGTTGATACCAACAACAGTCCAGATAATATTGATTACATAATTCCTGGTAATGACGATTCTATGCGCGCAGTGGATATTTATGTTCGTTGTGTTGCTGATGCTATCCTTGATGCCAAGCATGGCAATACTGTAGGCGGTAGTTCTGCTGACGCTGAGTTTGTTGAAATTGCTGTATCTGATAAAGATAAAGAATCAGAAAAATCTGGTGAATAATTATACTTAATGGTGTTTGGATTCGCAAAGTCCTGTTGTCATGGCAGTACACAGTTAAAACACTCTATAGTTTTAGCTTGGAGCATGACAATAGGCTCTGCCAATTTTAAGGTAGATCAGACCCTGAAATTGAGGATAGAGATTTAAGAGCTATCTAGACAAACCCTTTTTTGTTATGTGGAGGATTGAAGATGTCGATTAGTGCTGCATTGGTAATGCAACTGCGTGAACGTACAGGCGCAGGTATGATGGAATGCAAAAAATTCTTAATTGCTACTAACGGCGATATCGAATTAGCAATTTCCGAAATGCGCAAAGCAGGACAAGCTAAAGCTGATAAAAAAGCAGATAGAGTTGCTGCTGAAGGCGTCATTGTAGTGGCTCGCGCTGCTGATGGTCGTAGCGCAGTTATGCTTGAAATCAACTCTGAAACTGATTTCGTTGCTCGTGATGAGAATTTTACCGAATTTGCAAGCAAAACAGTCGAAACAGCCCTCAAAAGCGCTGTTGATGATGTGGATGCGTTAACAAAAGAAACCATAATGGGCACAAGCAATACTGTCGAACAGTCAAGACAAGCGTTAGTGGCTAAAATTGGCGAAAACATCAAATTACGCCGCATGATAAGAATGAGCTGTGATGGTGTAATTGGCCATTATTTGCACGGCTCAAGAATAGGTGTGATGGTTGCCTTGAAGAATGGAGATGAAGCCTTGGCAAAAGACATTGCAATGCATATTGCCGCAAGTCGTCCAATAGTTGTCAATCGTGATCAGGTACCAGCAGATGCAATTGAAAATGAGCGAGATATCTTTACTGCACAAGCGCGTGAAAGTGGTAAGCCGCAGGAAATCATTGATAAAATGATTGAAGGCCGCATCAATAAATTTATCGATGAAGTTAGCTTAATGGGCCAGCCCTTTGTTAAAGATCCAAATAAAAAGGTTAGTCAGTTATTGGCAGAAAAAAATGCTGAAGTTCTTTCTTTCATTCGCTACGAAGTAGGTGAAGGGATTGAAAAGAAGGAAGATAATTTTGTTGAAGAAGTGATGGCTCAGGTTCGTGATCAATGATTAATGCTATTCACCCGGATTTAAAATACAAGCGCGTTTTATTAAAATGCAGCGGTGAAGCGCTGATGGGGAAAGTTCAGTTTGGGATTGACCCCTCAATTCTCGATCGTATTGCCAAGGACGTTGCTGAACTTATTCAAATGGGGGTTGAGGTTGGCCTGGTTATTGGGGGGGGGAATCTCTTTCGTGGTAAGGCGCTCTCAGAAGCTGGGCTAGGCCGCGTAACAGGTGATCATATGGGTATGTTGGCCACGGTGATGAATGCTCTGGCCTTACGCGACGCTATGGAACGTATTGACCTGCCTGCTCGTATCATGTCAGCAATTCCCATGTTAGGCGTAGTTGACCCCTATCATAGGCGCAAGGCAATAACCCACTTGCGTAATAAACATGTAGTTATCTTTGCCGCTGGCACAGGAAACCCATTTTTCACTACTGATACGGCTGCTTGTCTGCGGGCTATTGAAGTAGGCGCTGACGTGGTTTTGAAAGCGACAAAGGTTGATGGTATTTATTCAGACGACCCTGTAAAAAATCCTAATGCGACTCGTTATGAATACCTGACCTATAAAAAAGTATTACAAGATGGATTACAGGTAATGGACGCAACGGCCATCTGTCTATGTCAAGACCAGGGTATGCCTTTACAAGTTTTTGACATGGCTGAGCCGAATGCCCTGAAGAAAATTGTCCTCGGTGAACGTGTTGGAACTATAGTAGGAGCAAACGATGATCAATGATATTAAACAGGATGCTGAAAAACGTATGAAAAAAGCTGTAGAAAGTTTACAGCATGACTTAACAAAAGTACGTACAGGACGGGCTAACGCCGGTTTATTGGATCATGTTCAGGTTGATTATTATGGTAACTCAACTCCTCTCACCCAAGTGGCCAGTATCAGTGCAAGCGATTCACGCACCTTGCTAGTAACACCTTGGGAAAAATCGATGGTAGCCGCTATTGAAAAAGCGATTTTAACTGCTGATTTAGGCTTGAATCCTGCCACAGCAGGTAGTGCAATACGCGTACCAATGCCAGCTTTGACAGAAGAGCGCCGCAAGGAACTTGGCAAAGTTGTCCGAAATGAGGGTGAGCAAAGCAGAGTATCGGTTCGCAATATTCGTCGCGATGCCAATACTAGTCTTAAAGACCTTGTTAAAGAAAAGAAAATTTCAGAAGATGATGAGCATCGTGGATCTGATCTCATTCAAAAACTTACTGATAAGTATATCGCTGAGATTGATGTTCTTGTTGTCGATAAAGAAAAAGATTTAATGCAAATTTAATACTTTGCTTAAATCAAAGTTGTTGTAGATTAAGAAGCAATCCAGTTCGAATTTCAAAGGAAATTCCGAGCTGGATTGCTTAATTGTTTCAATACATTATATTAATATTTTTGGAGAATCTGGAACTTGATCTACCGTTTCTTCAAGAAGACTTACCTGTTTGGCAGTATCTGTTTGGAAGAAAGAGAAGTGCTTCCCTGTAAATAGCTTATGACCAACATCTGCTAACACAACAAGTACCCCAATACCAGTAACTGTAAGTGCCAGGTAGCTTAATACAAGTTTCCACTCACGATGGCTTTCCAATTCGTAACGAGACTCTTCAATAGCGGCTTTACATTCTGTTTTGAACAGTTCCACATTATGAGGTAGTGTGTCCGCATAACTTCCGCTTAATTTTTTATAGAGTTTTTCTGCTGCAGCAGCTGCGTCAGTATGACCTTTCTGTCCTAAGATTTTCCCTTTGTGCCTAATATCAGCCAACTGAATTTGAAAAGATTGTTTTAAGTCTTCTAAAGAAATTTTAGTTTCTTCCACTTGAGAGGATTTCTCAA
>JACCSX010000129.1 GCA_013812775.1 Tatlockia sp.
TGTTCAACCTGCATTCAAAGCCAAGCGTTCTCTGTTCAATTTCAAGAATTTAAAAAAGAGTTAACTGGTGATAGTATTTCATCTAACTCTTTTTCAGTTTTTGTTTTAAACAAACGCACTTCCCAACTATCATTCATAATTTTATTCGTTACCGACATAATGGCAGGTATAATCCCCAAACTAAAAATTGTGAGTGCAATTATAGTTAAAAGCTCAGAGCAATAATCAGGATTTATTAGTTGACTCTGTGCTTGCTCAATGGCTTGGTTACAGGAGTTTTTAAAAATTTCAAAATTTTGTTTTGAAGGATATTTTTGAAAATAAAGATCGCTATGGTGATTAAGAGAATTAAAAAGAGCTTTAATTGTTCTTTTATCTTCGTCATCAGTATCATCCGAAATGTTATTTAAATTCAATATAAGTTTATTAAAGTAGAGCTCATGGAACCGGTGTATAATTAAATGGTCATTGAAATTAGAAGAAGTGAATTGCTTCAATTCTTTATAGGAAATAAGCTCAGCCAGGTTTGGTAATAATTGAAGAAAAGCTAAACGCTGCTCTTGCGTTTTAAAGTGATATTTGAAGATTTCTTCTTGAAGGTATTTCTTATCTACTTGATTCCATTGAATGCCTTCTTGTACAAGCTGAAGAAAATGTATAACCTGATCGTCATCCTTCAATTTCTCAGTGATTTGACGAAAAATATATCTTATGTGAGATTTTGAAGACAAGTTTATTAAGCAATCTTTCATTCCCTCAGATGTATATAAAAATTGCTCCGGATTAGAGTTTCTAACAAAACTAAAGAATTTAGATAAATCTAAATTGACAGCAAAATCGTTTTTAATTGCTTGTATAATAATTTTAAAACTGGCAGGTTCAAATTTTTGGGGCATAGTATCAAAATTATCAATAGTATTAATTATAATTGATAATCGACGATTCTTCTTCATTTCTTCAAGAAGACTTTCACATTGATTAGGGGTAAAAAGGGCAAGGAAATCTACCAGTTCACGCCAAGACTTTATCTGGGTAGCCAGAGGCATTTTTAAAACCTCAAAAGCTTGCGTTCGTTGTTCTTCACTAATTAAGTTAAATATTTTCTTTAATGAAAAAGCATCATGTTTTTGTTGTGGAAGCTGATTTACCATCGCATCAAAAATATAATCTCTTTGTATGGAGCTTGAACACTCCATCAATTCAATAAAATCCAAAGGGCCTAGGATTATATTGGGTAGTATAATTTTTATATTCTTAAAATCATCATCACTAAAATTGCAAAATATTTTGACTACGTCGTATTTTCTAAAACAGAGCCCAGGTAATTTTTCTTTCATTAAATCTAACAATTGAACTTTTTGTTCTATGCTCAAGTAGTAAGTAATTGTTTTAAAATCTTCAGTCGACTTGATTAGGTTAGGTATATAATCTTTCATTAAATTAAAAGCATTTTTTCGTTCTTCAGACTGCATTCGCCTAATCATTTCAGTAAAATCCCACGTGCTAAAGGAAATTGGTAAATTATCTTTATATATTTCTAATATTATTTGGGCACGGTCCTTATCTATCGTATAAAGGAAGGCATTAAAAATAGCTGCTGAGTGGAAAAATTTTGTTTGTAATTCAGGCATGATAATAGTAAATAAAGCTTTCATATTTAAAAGTTTTGCTTCAATAGTAAAAAATATTAGGCTTTCTAAGGTGGCAAATTGGTTTAGGATTTGTGTTTTAATGCCGTTATCTTTACAGAAATCATTTATTTCTCTTGGACTAAACTTCATAAAGTCATTTAAATCAGCCATTGAAGAAATAGTGCAATCCACATTTAAATCTTTCATTAATTTAGAGCTCAAATAAAGCTTATCCGTTCCATGATATTGAGTTTCTAATTCAATCATAAGGTTTAAATTTTTCTGAGTAAGGGCTATTAGATTTTTTTTCTCAATGATTAAATTATTTTGCTCAATTTCATTTAATCCTATAGCGGATAAAACCGATTCAACTGGATTAATAGCCTCTTCAAGCTTAGAACGACGTGTTGCTATACAGGTATTTAGGTTTTCTGTTGCATTATGATTTATTGCGCTATTGGTAGATAATTCAAGTAACAAATCAATTTCCTCTTTTATATTTGTAGGAATTTTTAATTTGTTTTGTTCAGAAAGTCGAGAGTAGTACTCATTAAAACGAATGATTGCAGGATATACACCCTGACCTGCATTTTTTTCATCTCCAATACCTTTTACACTATTTATATAAAGCGATTGACAGAGATTTCTTAAGTGTACTAGCAAATTATCATTAGCCAGTAATATTCTATTATATTCTTTTAACGCATTATGAAATGCCTCTGTTTCGGGAGAATGGGTTATAAGTCGTTCACATTCGTCATTATTTAAGAAGGCGAATTCATCAGAATGTAGCTGGTAATCGTAATAGATATTGAGCTTTGCTAAGTTCGGATTGCTTTCAAGTTCTATTAAATACTTTACAGGTATTAAATAGTCACCACTTCTTCCAAGAATATGATTTTTTAGTACCCAACGTATATCTTGGGTACTAAGGTCTGGATAGGCTTCAATTAAAGAATCAGTTGCTACGGTTGGCATGAGGACTTTTATGGGGGGTTTATCTTTTATCTTAGCAATAACTTCGGAAACTTCGCATAAAAGTAGAGTGAGTTCATTTTCAGGCAAGGCTGTGTAACCAAGGGAGCTACTATTAATTTGTTGCCAATTCAGCGCTAAAAATTCTTCAAGCTCATCAATCATTGAGACTGAATTTTCTTTTAAAATTCTTTTTAGATTATTCAATATTTTCAAGGTGTAAGTGAGATGAATTTTTTTATGAAGTGAAGAAGCAAATAGAAAGTTATATTGTTCCTTCAAGGTAGAAATTTTTTCTAATAATAATTTAGTTGACACTGAATCGACCCGGTGAATAAATAAAATCATATTGTATCAATTGAAGCTTAAGAATAAATTAAGATTCACTTATAAATAATTTTTTTATCTTTGCGCCGGGGACAAAATTCATAAACCCGCGTCATCCCGAGCAACTGCGAGGGATCTCCTAATGACAAAGATTGAGGCTCAGTACTTGAGATCCTTCGCTGCGCTCAGGATGACGTGGGTGGTAAGAAAAATTGTCCTGCACAAAGATTTTTTATTCGTTACCGACATAATTGCAGGTATAAAGCCCAAACTAAAAATTCTAAGTCCAATTACAGCTATTGCTCAGAGCAATAATCTTGATTTATTAGTTTACTCTGCGCTTGCGTTAAGGGAGTTTTAAAAATTTCAAAATTTAATTTAGAAAGATCCCTGAAAACAAATCTTGCTATATTTTTTAGGGGCAATGAGCGTCAATCAATTTATCAAGCAAGGGATCGTTCTCTTTTAGCGTCTTTGGCGCCTCTTAATAAAAAGCATTTCTGAAAAAATGTTCACATCTCTTTATATGCTGCGATTTTTAGAAATGCTTTTATTAGACTGGCAATCATATTTTTAAATACCTATACCGTTGCATACCCTGAATGAGAAAGATAATAGCTGTCAGGGTAATAGGCGAAAACTACGGAGCCGCCTTTTATGGTGTTAATCACCGGCTTTGCTATGGTTTGAGCAATGGATGGGCAGCCCCAACTACGTCCGGCATGACCGGACTTTTTAATAAAATCAGGTTCAACATACCAGGCTCCATGAATAACAACGCGTCTGCTATATGCATTATCATTAAAGCCACGCTCTAAGCCTTGTAAATTTAAAGAATAACCTTTGTGCCCTATGTAAGTGTCACGGGTCACAAAAGTGCCAAGGCTCGTTTCTTTACTGGAATCCTTATTTGAAAAATGTTTAGCTGTAGTCATCCCTGAGTTTTTGCCGTGAGCCACATAAGTATTGTATAGAAGTTTCTCTTTACCAAGATCAAAGATCCACATACGTTGTTTATTTGATGGTAGAGAATAATCAATTACAGTAAGAACCGGTTTTTTAACGGCACCTTTTTCGGACGCTTTTTTATAAGCAGTTAGCGCTAGTTTCAGGACTTTCCTGTTAAGTTGAGGCGCTTTCTGACTTAATTGATGTAAATGACTGTTAATATCAAACCCTTTTTTTATGACCGGCACTGGGCTAGATGAAATTCCCGTTGAAAGTAAAGTTGCCGAAAGTAAGTTTAGTATTGTACTCATAACACTCCTTTTCTTGGTAAATCTTTGGAAATAAGGTTTACAAATGGATGGTGATTATATTTACAACTGATATAAATGTAAAATTATCAGAAGGAAGATTGTCCACTAGGATAAAATATTATTCAATTCATGGTCTTAGTAAACAACAACCTTTTTTATTTGGAGTAAATATCACACAAACAGCCCATCTGTTTACCCAATTAGTTTTAAATTCCGCCTGCTTGATTGTATCAAACTTGACCAATGGTATCACATTTAGATCGGTTATGGCTATGATTTGATCAATTATTGGGTTGTATAAGTATAATTAAAGCTTGTAAAGTTCTTAATTCCATGTTTAAAAAGATATCAATTAATACTATTCTGAATTATTATCCCATGATATTTTTTGACCTGTCTTGATTGGAGATTTTTATGCTAGAGCGTTACTCAGCGCAACTTCCGCAAGGTGCTCGTGCACAAATAAATAGTGCTTATCGAATTGATGAATTGACTGTGATGACTAAGCTTATTGAAAAAGCGGCTTTAAATGGTAGTCAAGTTAGCGCAATTCGTGAAAAAGCGACAAATTTGGTTGAACAGGTTCGCTCTGAACGCCGAAAAAGCACTGGAATTGATTCATTTCTTACCGAATATTCCCTGGCAAGTGATGAAGGGATTGCTCTGATGTGCCTGGCTGAAGCTCTATTGCGTGTTCCTGACAATGCGACAATCGATAGTTTGATTAAGGATAAATTGACTGCGGCTGATTGGAAGTCCCATCGCGGTCAAAGCGACTCGTTCTTTGTGAATGCGACAACCTGGGCATTGATGCTAACAGGAAAAGTGCTGACCCCGGAATCTGCCGATACCATGTTATCGAAAGCCTTATATAAATTAATCAATCGCAGTGGTGAATCTGTGGTGCGCAAAGCAGTTGATAAAGCAATGCGTATTATGTCTAAACAGTTTGTGACCGGTCGGACTATTAATGAGGCGTTGTCCCGCTCTAAGAAAAAAGAAGCCATTGGTTATCGCTATTCTTATGATATGTTGGGTGAGGCTGCCTTAACTTCAGTTGATGCAGAGCGTTACTTCACTGCCTATAAAAATGCAATTGAGGCGATTGGAGCCTCTGTTAGTAAAAACAGCAATATTTATCAACGCGCAGGTATATCAATTAAATTATCAGCCTTACACCCGCGTTATCAAGAATCACAACGCACACGGGTTTTGGAGGAATTGCCGCCGAAATTATTAGCACTTGCCCAACTGGCTAAACAATTTGATATTGCACTAACTATAGACGCTGAAGAATCAGAGCGGCTTGATTTGTCACTTGATGTTATTGAGATAGTGTTTAATGATGATAGCCTGCATAATTGGCATGGCTTTGGGATGGCTGTTCAATCTTATCAGAAGAGGGCTTTCAACCTCCTGGACTGGATTGCCACGCTTGCGCGAAGCAAAAAACGACGTATTATGGTTCGTTTGATTAAAGGTGCTTACTGGGATAGTGAAATTAAGAAATCTCAGATGCAAGGTCTTTCCGAATACCCTGTTTTTACCCGCAAAGTATTTACCGATGTTTCTTTTCAGGCCTGTGCAAAAAAATTGTTGACGATGACGGATGCAATTTATCCGCAATTTGCCACTCACAACGCTTATTCCGTAGCTATGATTTTAAATATAGTCGGTGATTATCGTGACTTTGAATTTCAATGTTTACACGGGATGGGTAATGAGCTCTATGAGCAGATTGTTCCGGCCAATCGTTTGGGAATTCCTTGTCGTATTTATGCCCCAGTTGGTAGTCACGAAGATTTATTACCCTATTTAGTAAGGCGATTACTGGAAAATGGCGCCAATTCTTCATTTGTAAATCGGATTGTAGATGAAAAAGCACCAATTTCTACCCTTGTTGAAGATCCTGTTAGTAAAGCAAATTATGTACTTAGTAAAATAAATCACAATATTCCTTTACCAGCTTCTATTTTTTTACCGGAGAGGAAAAATTCCATTGGTTTTGATTTTTCCGATCGCGAAGCAGTCGCAAAATTACAGCAACTTTACGAAACAATGGATCTGGGTCACTGGCAGTCAAAACCCTTATTAGCCGGCGGCAAGCAGGGCGGTGAAGTCGATAGATCAGTGAGTTCTCCACAAAAACCAGAGCGTCCAATCGGTAGGGTCAATGAGGCAACTCTTCAAGATATTGACTTGGCTTTATCAGCGGCTCAACAAGCTTTCTCAGATTGGAGCCGTAAACCTGTCGAAGACCGGGCTGCCTGCATTGAGCGTATTGCCAATTTGCTGGAAGAAAATATGCCTGAGATTCTGGCCATGGCTTGTTTAGAGGCCGGAAAAACCTGGAGTGACGGCGTTTCTGAGATTCGTGAGGCAGTTGATTTTTGCCGTTATTACGCGATGATGGCAGAAAAATTAATGTCAAAACCTATGAGTTTGCTCGGCTATACCGGCGAAGTAAATGAACTGAGCTTGCATGGACGAGGTATTGTTTTATGCATCAGTCCCTGGAATTTTCCTTTAGCAATTTTTACGGGACAGGTAGTGGCCGCACTGGTTACTGGCAACTGTGTGGTCGCAAAGCCGGCTGAGCAAACGTCTTTAATCGCAGCTTTTGCAGTGGAATTAATGCATAAAGCAGGAATTCCGACAGAAGTTCTGCAATTATTGCCAGGAAGAGGAGAGACTGTCGGCGCTGCTTTAGTTGCAGACCAACGAATTAAAGCCGTTATTTTTACCGGTTCTACTCAAACAGCCAATCACATTAATACTACTTTAGCAAAGCGTGGTGGTGAAATTATTCCCTTAATAGCGGAGACTGGCGGCCAGAATGCAATGATTGTCGATTCTTCAGCTCTACTGGAACAGGTTGCTATTGATGCGGTCACTTCTGCCTTTGGAAGCGCTGGTCAACGTTGTTCTGCCATGCGTGTCCTCTTCGTGCAGGAGGAGGTTTATCCTCGCATGATTCATTTGCTAAAAGGGGCAATGGCTGAGTTGCAAGTAGGTGATCCACGTTGGCTGAGTACTGATGTTGGCCCTGTAATTGATAATGACGCTTTAGCAGGATTAAAAGACCATGTGGCTGCAATGCGAGAAAAATATGAAATTATTTATCAATGCCAATTATCAGAAGACTGTGAGTCAGGCTATTTTATGCCCCCAACTGCGATTGCGATTGATTCTTTGTCAGCCTTGGAAAAAGAAGTATTTGGCCCGGTATTGCATGTGATTAGTTATAAACGTAAGAATCTTGATAAGGTTATTGAACAAATCAATAGCACAGGTTATGGATTAACTCTGGGCATACACAGCCGAATTAATCAAACCGTTGAATACATTAAAAACCATGTTCATGTTGGTAACTGTTATGTCAACCGTAATATGATCGGCGCCGTTGTCGGTTTGCAGCCATTTGGAGGCGAAGGATTGTCGGGGACAGGGCCTAAGGCTGGCGGTCCATATTACTTACTCCGGTTATGCCATGAACGTACTTATACCGTCGATACTACTGCAGCAGGTGGAAATGCCAGCCTGATGTCCCTACCAGAAGGGTTTTAGCCTTATCCCCTTCTTCTATTGCGGGATAGGGAGCATGAAAGAATAGCTAATTAAGTCCTACTATCTCACTTTGAAAAAATTTATAAAAAAACAGTGAGTTCCTACTATACTAATGATAGAAATGAAAAAGAGCTGTCTCGTCATCTGAATCAAATAGGGCTGCATAACCAACAAAAGGGCGAATAAAATGAAGTCTAAACTCTTTAAGTTATTAGGAATCCTGTTACATATAATACGTATAATACTGATTGTATTCATATTATTTTTAGCCGTGGCTTTTTTCTCGCAATTTGTAGACAATATAAATAATTACCCTACCTTGGTTAAATTTAACTCCTATGTGCACCAATGGAGCGACCCCATTACTAAGCAAATACAGTTAGCCATGCCCCATAAATACCAGGGAATTAATTACAGTCCATTAATATTAATCTTGCTATTGGCTATTTTGGTTCATTTGTGCACAGTGATTAAAGACAAGTTGCACCGAAATATTCTGCGAGCACAGGACAGGAAAAATTATGAGGATTGGCGTAGCAAAGCTGCCACTGTCATGTCAAAAGAAAAACTAAGTGAAATGGACACCAAATTTGAAACGCTTAATACAACCAAAGCCAAAGGTAGTGATAGGAAAAGAATTCTGAAAGAATTCGCAACGCTTAAATCCCAGCTTGATAGCATGGGGCAACAACTCGCCTTCCTTGCAATTGATGTTGTAGATTCTACTGGTATGAAGCGTGATGAGGATAAATACCTCGCAGCCTATGATTTTGATCGTTATAACCAACTGGTAAACGAGAGTCTACAACAAAGTGGCGTTCTCAAATTTGCAATGACACCAGATGGAATTATGAGCTGTTTTAGAACGGTGGATGATGCTGTTACCGCAGCGAAAACACTCCTGGATAAATTAAAAGACTTTAATGACCATGAAAAAAAGATTAAGCAGAAATTTCTAATTCGATGTGGTGTTAACGCAGGTTTTGTCTATATGGATGAGGATACTCCACTTGAACAAATCTCTGATCGCGTAATTGATATCGCAGGCCATATGCAAAAATATGCAAAACCAAATTGCATTAACATCGCAGCTTCAGCCATTGAACCGCTAAAGACTCGTCAGGGTTTTGATGAAACTCCTGATGTGATTGATGATCAAAAGGTTTTTCAATGGTCTGAAAAACAACCTTAATACTGTCGTCCAGAGCGCAGCGAAGATCTCCCAACAGGAGATCCTTCGCAGCAATCATTTAGGAATAACAACCACCGTAATTAATTAATAAGAGGATTTTGTAATATAATCTAGGGAATTTTATAATATAAAAGGAATTTATTATGAACGCTAAACAGAAACTCATTAATTCAGCAATATCAGCTTTTCTTGCCTTAGCCACAACTAATGCTGCACAAGCCACTACTACCGACTCCACTCAACAAAGTACTGAAAAATGCTACGGTATTGTAAAAGCGGGCATGAATGATTGCTCTACTTCAACCTCTTCTTGTTCAGGTTCAGCTAAGAGTGATAGGCAAGCCGATGCCTTTGTTTTTCTGCCAAAGGGCTTGTGTGAAAAAATTAGTGGATCAAGTTTAACTTCAGGAAAATTAAAATAATTTTAGTTAAGGGAGTACATCGTTGCTATTGCTTTGCATTGGATACTCGCTTTATTGATGATTGGACTTCTTATTTCAGGTATTTATATGGTTTCTTTACCAATCAATCTTGAAAAACTCAAATTATATGGCTGGCACAAAGAATACGGCTTTTTAGTGCTGGCGCTTGTTATAATCAGGCTTTTATGGCGACTAATTAATGTTACACCTAATTTATCAATTCCTGCGTGGGAGGCGCTTTCTGCTCGCCTTGTACACTGGATTTTTTATGGATTTATGTTTGCTCTTCCTATAACTGGCTGGCTTCTCACTTCGGCGGCAGGCTTAGCCGCATCATTTTTTGGCCTGATAACCTTACCCGTCTTGATAACTCCGGATAATCAGTTAATGCACTTATTCCAGGAAATTCATAAATGGCTTGGCTATGCCATGATTGTATTCATTGCTTTGCACACAGCTGCTGCTTTGAAGCATCATTTTATAGAGAAGGATAATATTTTGAAGAGGATGGTTTCGCCAAAGTAGATATCAAATACGTCAACTTGAGTACCCCGTCATCTCGAGTGCAGCGAGAGATCTCGATTTAGCGCCTGCCGCTGCCGGAGATCTCTCACTGCGCTCGAACTGAAAGATAGTCAGGAACTACCATGAATATCAAATTCTTTTGAATCTATACCATGTTCTTTATCAAAAATTTCTTCATGCTTTTTAGCAAAAATCCAAGGTATAACAACAAATAAGACGAGTCCGCCAATTAAATAAGATTCAAAAAAATATATATTACCAATTGGAATCTGAGTTGGTGGGATGAAACCAATAAACATTGCAGCAAGGCAGCAGAGGATACCCATACCTGCAACAAGCCACATCACTAATTTGCCACCGGGTATACTGTAACTTCGAGATTTTTCCGGCTGGCTATAACGTAATTTAATTGCAGCGGAAAACATGAAAATATAGACCAGTAAGGCCATTTGCGCACTCAGATCACTTAAGAGCCAGTAGGCAGCATTGATTGAGTCAAAGAGAATGAAAACCGCACATAATAAAGTGAATATAAGACCTTGGGCAATCAAAATTGCTACAGGCGCGCCATGTCGATTTACTTTCGAAAAAAGCGCTGGCAATGATCCATCCCGCGCTGAAACCAGTAACCCCTTCGTAGGGCCAATTATCCAGGCTGAGACGCCGCTGATGCCGCCCATAATGATTAGAACAGCGATTACCTTAGTCATCCAGGGTATGTGATAGCTATCAAAGAAAATAGCATAAGCATCAATTAAACCCGACACTACACTTAAGTGCTCATTAGGTACAACAACGACGATGGCTAGTGAACCCATAACCAGGGTTGCCAAAATCAGGATGGTTGAATATAAAATCGCGCGCGGATAATCGTGCTGGGGATTTTTAACATCCTCAGCATGTACGGCTGACATTTCTACGCCGATTAAGCCAAATAAAACCGCAGAAAAAAGGGCGAGATTACCGAGAGAACTAAAGTCCGGAAGCCAGGTGGAAGGCATCGTCACGGCAATGGGTTTTCCCTGTAAAAGCCAAAGTGCGCCTAGAATACCAATACCTACCATCGGTAAAATAGTACCGAAACTAGCCCCAAGAATAGATACGATGGAGGAGATTTTCATACCAAAACAATTGAGCAGAGTAAAAAGCCAGAATAAAGAGAGCGCTGTAGTGAGTAAGTAAACTTTATTATTAGCCAGATCGGGTGCAAAAAGATAGGAAAGCGTTGCAGCTATGAAAGCCAAAATGGTCGGATACCAAACAACATTATAAATCCATTGGAGCCAGATAGTAATAAATCCTGCCCGCCGTCCGAAAGCCTCACGTACCCAGACATAAATCCCGCCTGTATTGGGATAAGCTGTAGCTAATTCGGCTGCAACAAGAGCCACTGGAATAAAAAAGGCAAGAGCAGCAACAAGGTAGTAAGAAATAAGCGGTAAACCCAGCTTAGCACTCATAGGGAGTGTACGCAGGCTATCCACGGCAATGACATTAATCATTACTAAAGAAAAGACGGATAAAATTTTTTTAGAAGGATGCATGCAAAGCCCTTAGAGCGAAATAACAACGTAACCTAAGATAATCGGTAATACACCTATAGGTAAGCTTATATTTTCATCTAAATCTGAAAACTTATCCCTCAAGGTTTAAAACCGACCATGCAAATTAGTTGGGTAAATTACAAGCGGCAAAATTTAGCAGTTTAACTCTATAAAATCAATTGCAGTGTGCTAATTGACACGATGGGTTAGCTAATGAGCTGTGCATATTGATTAGTTAGGCCCTATGTTCCGTGGCTTGTCCCTGTGAGAGATCCACAGGAAATTTGCATATAACTGAGAGTTTTAGAATGAACAATCCTTAACTTACACGCATAAAGCGCGGTACGTAGGTAATTTCCTGAAGATCTCTCAGGGCTTTTCCGCGGAACAGGATTTCTATACCAGCGAAGATCTCTGGATCCGGCGGACATAGCGCAATAGATGTAATTAGAGCCACGGTTGGATTAAATTCAGTCCGACCTTAAGTTAAATTACGTAGTACAAATTGTAAGATCCCACCGTTGCGGTAATATTCTAATTCATTAGCGGTATCAATACGGCAAATCACCTGGATAATTTCTTCAATACCGTTTTGCCGGTTGATGGTCAGATTAAGTTTGGCACCAGGTTTTAAGGAATCATCCACGGCAATACTTATACGTTCGCTGCCATCGAGTTTTAGCGTTTTTCTTGAAGTTCCTTCCTGGAATTGTAGCGGTAAAATGCCCATTCCAATTAAATTTGAACGATGGATGCGCTCAAAACTCTCGGTAATCACCGCTTTAACGCCTAAAAGATTGGTACCTTTGGCCGCCCAATCACGAGAAGAGCCAGTACCATACTCTTTACCGGCGATAATCACCAAGTGCTGATTTTCATGCTGATAAAGCATGGATGCATCATAAATAGGCATCACTTGGTCGTCAGGAATATATCGGGTAACACCGCCTTCAATGCCAGGCGTCATTTCATTGCGTATACGAATATTAGCAAAGGTACCGCGCATCATGACTTCATGATTTCCCCGTCTTGAACCGTAAGAATTAAAATCTGCTTCCGCAACCCCTTTGGATTTGAGATATAAACCAGCAGGTGAGTTTGCTTTGATTGATCCGGCTGGAGAAATATGATCAGTCGTAATGGAGTCCCCTAAAAGAGCTAAAATATAAGCTTTTTTCACAGCTTGAATGGGCTGAGGCTTTCTGGAGAGATTTTCAAAGAAAGGCGGGTGCTGGATATAAGTCGAATTGGCATCCCAATTATAAGTGGAACCAGAGCCAGTCTTGATTCCCTGCCAATGCGAATCACCACGAAAAACCTCAGCATACTCTTTGCGGAACATAGAACCGGTTACTTTTGCGACTTCTTCAGCGATTTCAGCATTAGTTGGCCAAATGTCTTTAAGGTAGATGTCAGTTCCATTCATACCTTTACCAATTGGATCTTTGGTTAAGTCAATACAAGTGGTCCCACAAAGCGCATAAGCGACGACTAGTGGCGGTGATGCCAACCAGTTTGCTCGTACTTGTGGATGGACTCTGCCCTCAAAATTACGATTACCAGAGAGCACAGAACAGACCACTAAATCATTCTCTGTTATTGATTCGGCAATGGCATCAGGCAGCGGCCCAGAATTACCAATACAAGTAGTACAACCATAGCCAACCAGATTGAAGCCGAGCTCATCCAAATAGGATTGCAGGCCCGCGTATTTCAAATAATCGGTAACTACCTTAGAGCCTGGGGCAAGCGATGTTTTAACCCAGGGTTTACGTGTTAATCCTTTTTCAATTGCTTTTTTAGCAACGAGGCCCGCTGCCATTAATACGCTTGGATTTGAAGTGTTGGTGCAGCTGGTGATTGCCGCGATCACCACATTACCATGATGCATACTAAAAGATTCAGCATTTACAGGAAAAGCTTTCTCTTTTTCATCGCTTTTACCCACTTCCTCCAGAAAAACATCAAATTCTTTTGGCAAAGTTGTGAGATTAACCTTGTCTTGCGGGCGTTTTGGGCCCGCAAGTGAGGGTTCTACGGTTGATAAATCAAGACTCAGGCTATCAGTGAAAACAGGATCTTCTGTGTTTTCGTCATACCATAAACCTTGTGCTCTGCAATAGGCTTCGACTAAAGCAATGGTATGGGCGTCACGACCTGTTAATTGCAAATAGCGGATAGTTTCTTTATCCACTGGAAAAAAGCCGCAAGTTGCGCCGTATTCCGGGGCCATATTCGAAATGGTTGCGCGATCGGCAAGTGGAAGATCGTTAAGACCCGGACCATAAAACTCCACAAACTTACCAACGACGCCTTTTTTTCGCAGCATTTGGGTAACTGTTAAAACGAGGTCAGTTGCAGTTATTCCTTCTTTTAGCTTAGCTGTAAGTTTAAAACCAATTACCTCGGGAATTAACATAGAAACTGGCTGGCCAAGCATGGCGGCCTCTGCTTCAATGCCACCGACGCCCCAACCGAGGATGCCCAGGCCATTGATCATAGTGGTGTGTGAATCTGTGCCAACTAAGGTATCTGGATACGCATAGAGCTTACCATCCTGTTGGCTAGACCAGACTGTCTTGCCAAGGTATTCTAAATTGACCTGATGGCAGATGCCTGTGCCTGGTGGGACTACTTGAAAATTAGCAAAGGCTTTTTGCCCCCAGCGTAAAAATTCATAACGCTCAATATTGCGCTCTAATTCAATTTCAGTATTCACTAGCAAAGAATCTGAACTACCAAATTTATCAACCATAACGGAGTGGTCAATGACTAAATCGACTGGTGAAAGCGGTGAAATTTTATCAGGATTACCGCCCATTTTTTCAATCGCAGTGCGCATGGCGGCCAAATCAACTACGGCAGGAACCCCTGTGAAGTCCTGCATTAGCACGCGAGAAGGACGATAAGCAATTTCATGTTGTGAGGTTTTAGTATGCAGCCAATTCGCCAGGGCTTTGATATCGTTGGTTTTAACAGTGCTCCCATCTTCAAAGCGTAACAAATTTTCAAATAGTACTTTAAGGGAATAGGGTAAGCGATTGATTCCTTGAAAATGATTTTTTTCAGCTTCTTTCAGGCTATAGTAATGATAAGTTTTACCATCTACCTGCAATTGGCATTCAGTTGAGAGACTGTCTTGACCCACTTTCATATACCGACTCCATCGATTTCAAATTACTAATGATAGCTGAAATAAATTAACTTTTCATGGGGCAAAACGGTCCTTTGTTAATATTTCTTGATAATCTTGGCGAGGGGACTTGATTGTTTGTCTAAGAGACGATGACCTTTCTAAAAAGTTTTAGGAGATTTTTTAAAAAACTATAAAATCCTAAGGACATTAGATATTTTCCCTAATTTTTTTATTAACTTATCAGGGTCAAACTTAAGGCGTAAGATATGGCGACATTGCTCTATAGCCAAGAAATATTTATTAACAAAATTATCACTACCCCTGTCATCCATGCGTCACTCATGCACAGGATGAGATGGGAACTTCAGATATTGA
>JACCSX010000198.1 GCA_013812775.1 Tatlockia sp.
AAGATCTGATTAATACATTGAATCCTGAGTGGGATGATTTATATCGATCGTTATGTTAGAGATTGTGCCCACTGCAGGGAGATCCCTCGCTTCGCTCGGGATGACGTGGGGAGTTACCCTTTTTAAAGATTCATCTTGCTAGACACAGCGTACCTTAATATCGCAATATCATATTCGAAATGCTTGGCGGTTGACATTTGCTCAATTAAGTAGCACAATGTCGAATATTAGTATTTATTTTACGGATTTTCAAATGCTACATTTACGCTTATATCAAATGTTGATGCGCAGCCTAGACACTGTTGTCGAGGTTGGTGCAGAATTATTTGTGAAAAAGCGCTAAACAGAGAATCTCTTCCAACTACAGTGTCTAGGTCTATAGATACCGGCTCTATAAATTCAAAATCAGTCTAAGCGCTTAAATTAAATTCAATAGTTTAAATCTTTGATTTCATCGGCTTACTCTTTCTCACTGCTTACCCCTGAGATTAGATCTGCCTTTTTACTATTGGTTTTATCCATAAAATAACTAAGTAAGAATTTATTTAGTGGTTATGGAGATAAATTTAAGGTGAATATTATGTTTACATACAAATTCGATACTCAAAAGAGACGCAATTCAATCATTAAAAAAAATAATGGTGAAACCTATTGTGCGATTGGATTCCCCAAGGCTGGAAATACTGCTGATACCCGATTTTTTGGCCAAGGGAAAGAAAAAATACTTGTGGTTAAACGTCCAAAGTATTATGACAAGTTTGGGCCATTCAACGAAGACAAGATTAAGAGAATTGATCAGATTTTTGAGAGTGCCTATAGACGAGAGCAGGAAATATGGAACCTGGTCTACCCAGATAACAAGGCGGAATTATTTACAGATGCAGGGGTTCGATTGGTTTTACCTTATTTTCCTGGAGTTGCCTTGAAAGAAAGTCTAAGCGAAGATGAATACAAGCTAGATCCATTGAGTCTTTGTCAAAAATTGCTTGCTGTTGCTTATGCAGTTCAGAATTTCTATAACTTAGGATTCAAGTGCTCCGATTTTCATTTAGACAATGTTTTAATTGAACGAAAATCAAATGACCTATTTCATGCTTACCTAATCGATTTTGATCCTGTAAATTCTATTAATTATATTGGTGGTTATAAGGAACTTGACGCTATTAATCAATTAGTACCAGGTGTGCAATGGAATACATATTATAAAACCATTGACACACTCATCAATGGCCTGATTGAGAAAATAGATACCCTAAAAATCAAGCGTTCTCAAGAAGAGAAATTGACTAAATTGTTTAATGCCCTGCCGGAAACAGATAAGAATGATTTAATTAGAAAATTTATCGAGTTTATTAATCCGAATCAATCTATCTGGGATCGCGGAAAACGTGCTAGATATACAAAACTTCATGAACAAGAAGGATTGGAAAATTTTTTAATACGTGAACAGTTTTGTTTGTTTTTAAAGAGTGAATCCCCTTTAATCCATGAGCAGCTTTCTCAGAATGGCTTAGAAGATGAAGAGCTCTTAATTTCCAAGCGAGTGTTTTAGCAATTTTGGCATGATTTTTACGATAAGTGGGAATCATGCCAATTTATAATAAAAATGATGGACAATTTGCAGAGAGTAGTAGTTATAACTGATATACGCATGTCCGATAACATTATTAAATGATATGCGCGAATTTGATAAATTTATATAAGGTCCTTTGATATGCTCAGAGACTTTTTTACTATTAGGTTATTAACGCTCTTAACTGCCATTCTGCTTGGCCTGATGGATCCCGGCCAAATTTCCATTAGAGCAAAGCACTGAGGGCCAGGTTAAAAATAGTAATTGACTGCGACTGTAGTAGAAATAAATTTTGTATCATGCGGACCCGTTACAGAAAACCAGACTCCTGCGATAATACCTAGAGTGGGAGTAAAATTATATTCAATTGCTGGCGCCAATGAGGCTGCCTCGCTCCCTTTACCACCAATGACTCCAACAGTTCCGTCTGCTGTGAATCCAGGATTACCCCTAAAAAATGTTGAGTCATTGTGTACATATAAAGCTTCCATTACTGCTACCCAATGTTGGGTTAATGTAAATTCCACAGCCCAATCTGCGGAATAACTATTTCCAGGGAATACTCTGCCTGAAGTGAATTCGTTGCCCCCAAAGGTATTAACTCCTTCCACAGAGGCCGTGTTTGAAAATACGCCAGCCAGGCTTACACGAGATCGTAAATAATGCTTGCCAAAAGTAAACAATTTTTGAAAATTCAAACTAACAATACTCTGATAAGCACCAAAACCGGTTTGATCGGTTAACATCTTTTGTGGATTTAAATTCTCAAAACGTCCTGTCGGGATTGTCTCTTGCAAGACAATGCGCAAATCAGGTATCAGGCTACCTTGTTTTTGCTTGAATACCTGAAAACCAAAACCTAGACCGAAGTCACCAATCCCTCTACCGTGTTGTTCATTAACCCAGCTATAGTCCCAGGGTAGTCCAGCTTGAAAGTCCATAAAGCTATTTATGCCCACAGTTAAAAAAGGATTTACTTCAAAATTTTTAAACCCTGGCGGGGAGGCATATTCAGTATAAAAACTATAGGGTTCAATATTAAAATGGCCTTTTGGAATTGTTCTGCCGGCGGGAGCTAGTAGTGGTCCTGTAAACCATGGACCAGCTATCGCAGCATTTGTAAAGAGTAATAGAAACATGAGTCTAGTAAACATAATTTATTATTTTTATTAGGAATTTAAGCATCTAATACTAACGGAATTGTTTGTTAGTTTACATTCAAAAGGAAAAAAAATTTTAGCTAAAGACCAATGAACCCGATTTATTTGACTGGGACTTATCTTTTCGACAATATAGCTAGATTGGAAAATTAAATAAAAGGGCTCGGCGGTGAAAAAAATTTTATCTTTAGTACTAATAGTAGGCATAGTTCTTTTAGCAGGATGCTGGAAAGTCAAATCTGGGGAAAAATCCGGGGTTATTGTCAAGGTTGCCAAAGAAGGTAAATATTGGGGCACTTACGAGGGAGAGCTGATTAGAGGCGGCCTTGAAGATGCTAGCGGCGTTACTGGCCGATCTTTTTATTTTACCTTAGGGCAATTCAAATCTCCGCTGGTCAACCAAGCGTCAACGGCAATGCAAAACAATAGCCATGTAGTTATTAGTTATCACTGTGACCAATTTGTACTACCCTGGCGAGGTGAAACCAAATGTTTTGTAGACAAAATACAAGTTTTATCCTCAAAAAATGAAACTAATCCCTTAAAACCAAAATCAGGCCAACCCCAATGATTTGAAGATCGAAAATTGTATTTGGAGCTAATTTATGAGATTAAAAACTAAAATAGTTATCTATACTGCTTCTTTATTACTGCCTTTTTCCAGTTTTGCCTTTTTGAAAATTGCATTCTGCCCAGATGCGGCATGGATTAAAAACCCAAACAATAGGAATGGAAGAATAATTCTTGAACAGCCGGGCACAGGAACAGGTCCAATGAGTGTAGCTAATCCGGATCACTTGGATTTAGCAAGGACATGGGTAGAGGCACGGGTTTCAAATGGACGCTTAATTTGTGGATATGAAGGAAAAAATAAATTTAACATAATATCGGAATCTCGTGGATGGGAACATTATGGCATTAATTGGCGTATTACCCCTTATTTGGTTATTTGCAGCGGAGAGGAAAGAGAACCACAACGATGCAGAGTGAAAAATATATATGACCAAATTGATTAATGTGCTTCGAGGAATTCTCAAGTTCTAGCGCAGGTCCTATGTGGTTTTCAAAAGTTGAGGTTCATTTACATGACTTGAGACTTTTGATTTTTGACGTTTGGCAGATTCAACACCAGGTTGATCAAAGGGATTAATATTCCAGATCGCAGCTTGAACGTAGACTTTATGTTCATATAAGGCAATTAAGGCGCCTAAGGAGAAAGGAGAGCAGGAAGGCAGGCTAATATGACTAATCGGGATGCCGCCAGGAATGTAGCCGTTAGGATTATCAACTGAATTTATGCCCTCACTTAAGACATCAATTTTAGCTTCACAAAAATCATTAATGAGTTCGTTATTGAATTCCTCCGTAGAGATAAATTCAATTGCTACTTTATGAGTGCCTTGGCAAAGCAATTGATAATAACTATGCTGCGCCTGATTACCTAAGCCGCCCCAGACAATAGGGCCTGTCGAGTGGTTAACAGAACGTCCAAAACTATCAATCGATTTACCGTTGGATTCCATGTCCAATTGTTGAATATAGGGGACTAGTAGCTCTAGTTGTTTGGCATAAACTAAAAGCAAAAGACTGGAAATATGTAAGAAATTTATATTCCACAAACCAATTAGTGCCATCATAACCGGCATATTCTCATGTAAAGCTTTAGAATAAAAATGGTCATCCATCGAATTGGCGCCAGCGAGCAATTGTATAAAATGCTCATATCCTATAGCGATACAAGTAATTAAATTGATAGCAGAACAGAGAGAATACCGCCCACCTACCCAATCCCATATAGGCAACACATTATCGATGCCAAATAATTTTGCTTTTTCAATATTTGCGGTGATTGCGATAAAATGTTTGTCCATGTTTTGGTCATTATTAAACCATGCATAGGCTTTTTTGGCGTTAAATAAAGTTTCTTTGGTGGTAAACGATTTTGATGAAATTATAAATAGTGTGGTTTCTGGATTTAAACGAGCTACGGTGTTTTCAAAGGCACGGGGATCAGCATCAGACACAAAATGAAAGCCTAAATTGGCATGTGCATAATTGGATAAAGCATTAATGCAAAAACGTGGACCAAAATCAGAGCCGCCAATACCAATATTAACGATATCCTTTATAGGCTGCCCTGAAAATCCTAGCCAAACTCCTTCTCTTATTTGCTCTGAGATGGATTGCATTTTTTTCCGAGTAGCTAAGATATCAGGAAGTATATCGTGACCATCAACCAAAATAGATTGTTCATTGAAGTGACGAAGTGCAGTATGCAGAGCAGGTCTGTTTTCACTTTTGTTGACTTTATAACCCTTAATCAGCGCATAAATCTTATCTTTAATTTTTTGCTCGTCAGCCAAGTTAATAAGTAGTTCAATGGTTGTTTTATTGATGCGTTGCTGACTGAAATCAATACTAATACCTTCAGACTGAAACTTAAGTTGTGTATCACGCGAGGCTGAATTTTTATGAAAATTGTTGTATGGATTTAATTGTAGGGAATCGGCGTGTTTTTCGAGTTCTATCCAAGAGCGTAGTTCTGTAAGTTGCTTCATGCCAAACTATTATTATTTATTTTTTTCTAAGATATCATTTATGAGGCATCATTTAAATAAAAATATTAAGTACTTAAGGTATAGAAATGACAACTTGAAATATCTCATTAAAAATTAGCGACAGGTTTTTAAATTTACTCTATAATCAGATGTTTTTTTAGCGATTCATTTATGGGTTGGTTATATTATTTATTTATTTTTACCTTATCTTATACACTGACTTGGGCTCTTCATCGCTATGCTTTAGTAACAAAGATGTTTGATATTCCAAATGCTCGCAGCTCACATGTTAATCCAACCCCCCGCGGCGGCGGATTATCATTTGTTTTTTGTTTTTTATTGTCAGTATTTTATTTATTTAGTTATAACTTTATCAATATTCAGCTCGCTATTGCTTTAGCAGGTGCTGGTTTTCTCATAGCACTTATTGGGTTTCTGGATGACCGCAATGATGTTTCAGCGAAATGGCGTTTGATTGGGCATTTTCTTGTCAGTGCATTTGCGGTATATGGCCTGGGTGGTATGCCCGCAATCACTGTATTTGGTTGGACTATGGCAGCTGGTTTAATAGCTAATATGTTGGCTGTTTTTTATCTGGTCTGGTTGTTAAATTTGTACAACTTTATGGATGGTATTGATGGTATTGCTGCGGTTGAAGCGCTTACTGTCTGTTTGGGGGGCGCACTACTTTATTATCTGTCCGGTAATAGCAGCGCCGCGTATTTACCGCTCAGCCTAGCTATGGCGGTTGGCGGATTTTTATTTTGGAACTTCCCGCCGGCAAAGATTTTTATGGGGGATGTAGGGAGTGGATTCCTGGGATTGGTAATTGGCATCCTGTCAATTCAAGCAATTATGGTAAAAATTAACTTTTTTTGGGCTTGGTTGATACTTTTAGGTGTTTTTATTGTCGATGCTACTGTAACATTGCTGCTCCGTGGAATGCGTGGAGAAGTTCTTTTTGAGGCGCACCGCAGCCATGCTTATCAACATGCCTCCCGTTATTACGGTAAACATCTGCCGGTAACCTTAGGCGTTTTGGCTATAAACTTGTTTTGGTTGTTTCCTATGGCAATAGCTGTTGGTTTTGATCTCATCAACGGTAGTTTGGGTGTGTTGATTGCTTACCTGCCGCTAGTCATCCTGGCTTTGAAATTTAAAGGTGGGAGAAAGGAGTCATTTTAATTTTTTTCCCAAAAAATTAAATTTTATTCCCTTAATATTGCGTTAAGAAAGGTTGTGTAAACTTGCAATTGTACATTAAAAAATTGATTTAATATTAAACAAAGCGTAGTCACCAAGGGCAACCATGGATGTTTTCTATGGAATAGAGGGTGACTGTCTTGTAGAAGGGAGAGTTTGTCATGTTAATTTTGACTCGTCGTATAGGTGAAACATTGATTATTGGTGATGATGTAAATATCACTGTTTTAGGTGTAAAGGGAAATCAGGTGCGTTTAGGTATTAATGCACCGAAAGATGTTTCTGTACACCGAGAAGAGATATATTTACGCATACAGCAAGAAAAAGAAACACCAGGCGTTGAAGAAGAACCAGAGTAAAACCGGATTTCATATCCGCAGTCGTTCCGTCCCGAGTTGAACAGGAGGTTCAAAACTCGGGACAAACCTAGAACAACAACATCAAAACCCCCGATTTTCTCACCGAAAAATTAAACCTTAGTACTTAATGAAGAATCACCAGATGATAAATAATGCATCTTGTCCTTTTCATCTCGAAGACAGAGTTGGCCTAGCTCAGTGACGCCACAGGCTAATCCGCTAATAAATCCAGTTGGTTGTGTTACCTTAATAAATTGTCCTTGTAGATAATCCAGATTCTGCCATTCATCAGCAAAAGCTGCAAAACCACTTAGCAAAAATTTATCCAGATAAGTATTTAATTGATAAATTAAATTAGCCAGAATTTTATTACGATCATAATATTTATCAGTTATTTCATATAATGAGCACCAAGGTATCTCTACCTGCGGCTGTTCATGAGTTGCTGTATTAACATTCATACCAATGCCAATAATTACCTGCGCACAGCTATTCGTTTTGGCGCTTATTTCGATGAGGATACCGCAAAGCTTTTTGTTTCCCCATAATATATCGTTGGGCCATTTTATGCGGATATCTTTTTGAATAGTACTATCATTCAAAGATGCCAGGATGGCCAAGCTAACAACAAGACTTAAGCCAGATAAATCTGATAAGCAACAATTTAATTCCCAACGACTTGAAAAGTAAATATTCTCACCAAAAGGAGAGAGCCAATGCCGGCCAAATCGACCGCGGCCCTGGGTTTGCTTTTCAGCACAGCAGATGTTAATTGCAGAATTAATAGCTAACTCTTTTAAGAACTGATTTGTAGAACCTAGCTCTGCGAACAAATGAAAATTTAATGGTTTATTATAATGTCTGCTTTCCAAATGCTGGCGAATTAACTGTTCCTCAAGTGGTATCATGGGTTGACTGAGTTGATAGCCTTGTTGTGGTATTTGCTCGATGGCTAAACCTAATTCTGCCAATTGGATTATATGTTTCCAAAGTGTTGTGCGCGATATACCTAACTTTGCACCAATGAGTTCACCAGGGTGACAGTTCCCATCAGAAAGTAGATGAAGAATCTTTAATTGTAATTTGGAAAATTGTTTCATCAGGAATCGTTATCTGCAATTTACAACCAGTATAACAAAATTGTATTGATTTTATCGGATGCGATCCTTCCTCAAGCCGCACAGCCCTAAGTATATCTTACCTAAATTATCCATTTTCTATGCACCGCGGCTTGTCCCGTGTGGAACTCTCAGGGATTTTCCGCGGATTCAGGATTCCAATACCAGCTAAGATCTCTGATAATCCTATGAAAAACGTTACTGCTATGGGATAATTTCTAACCAATTACTACCATAAATCCTATTCACATGAAAATAAAAGCAATCTATTTGATGATCTCTATTTTTTTTCCTATTGTATTATTTGCTAGTACAACAACTTGTCCTTTATTAAACGGAATCAATGTATACACCAAACAGAGAATCTTGAATATTTGTGAACACGGCACTGTAATTAAGACCTTTAAAGTAGCTCTCGGGTACAAGGGTGTGGGTAAAAAACAAGTTGGCGATAATAAAACTCCGATTGGTTTATATGGATTAGCGCTTCCAAGAAAATCCACTCAATTTAAAGTCTTTATTCCAATTCTCTATCCGACTTCACAGCAATCAGCAGCAGGGTATACGGGTAGAGATGTAGGAATTCATGGGCCAACTCAGTCTTGGTTAAGTTGGTTAAACAACTTACCAAACGCAACACGTGGATGCATTGCTGTCGGCAAAAATAACTACATTGAGTATGTTGCTAATTGGGTAAAAACCAATCCCGGGACTAAAGTTTTAATTATTTAAATTTAGCCGTAATTTGATAACTTGCAATGCTTCTTGGTAGATGACAATTCACTTGGCCAGAGTAGGCTAATTTACAATTAACTCGACGATAATTACTTCAGGATGAATATCCATTCTTAATTCATCTAACTGTTCATTAAAGATGATGAATATTGATTTAGAAGAAATTTTAAATGCTTTTTTAAATAACTTATAATTAATAAATTCTTTCATTTCAAGCTCATCTGAATTAAAAAATATCTAGAGACAAATCATCGAACATTATCAATGCTTATTCATTTACAACTCCTGTATTAAATCAACGAGGAGTTTACTACTCTTACTGACTTATTTATATACAAAAGTTGCACTTATGAGTTGAAAACGCCGTATATAGCTTAAAAGCACTAAATAGTGCGAAAGAGTGAAAATGTACATGAGGGTCATAAAGAGTTGTGGATATTGGGAATTCAATTAGGTATCTTTAATGCACTCATGCAAAACAATTTCTAATCAATAATTTAATGTGGTTTCAACCTTTGTTTGAAACTCTCTTAAACTATCTCTATAAGCATTTACAACATCTTTAGGAAGTCCTTCATAGAAATCCATTTCTTTCAAAGCCTTACCCTTTTCAATTTCTAGTTGATGGACTTTTTCGGCAAGATAAATCGCTCCTTCTTTCGTTATTTGACTAGGTTTAGCTAACCAAACCACCTCCAGGTTAGGACAAGAAACAATCATATCAGCAATCGCCTTCAATCCTAGGTCTGTCATACTATTAATACCTTGCATGCCGAAGGTGGTTAATTTCTGATTATTTTTAAGACTATTAGCTAATAATATAACGCCTTTGTCAGTTAATTCTGACATAAAACACAAATGGAAAATATTTATGTCTTTAAATTCGTTTTTATTTAGGATGGTGCTAAGAACCTCTGCGGCGTTATCATCAATAGAACGTTCAAATCCACTGTAATAAATACCCCACTTTGAAAAAAGGCTATTTTTAGATAAAAGACTATTTTTAACTAAACTTTTATTTATATTTAATTCCTTTATAAATAACTCTTCTAATTCAACTTTTGATTGCATTTTCAACCCTTCATTCGTAACGAGCGTTAAAAATAGGGCAAACAAAATTTAATATCAACAGGAAATTTCTAATATTCCTCTGATTAATGCATGCTATTCGAGGGCGCATTCGTCCATGATTGTTCCCCAAAGTTGGTTAATACTTTAATGATATTCCGAAATAATTAAGGAAATATGACGCATCCAGGGAAGGGGGTTTTAAAAAGCCTTTGCAAAGTGCATGGTCTGAAAATATCCAAAAGAATTGCCTTTATGATTCAGTTCAATTTTTTCGTTCTATTATTAATAATTGAAATTGGGTTTGCTCTTCCATAAAAAGAAAATGCAGAAAATTATATAGAGACAGAAGGTAGACTTTCCAGCTATCTTCTATCATTAGTAGTTTAAGTGGCAGTGCCTCCAAGCCGAGAAAGGGAGATCAGAGGCAAAAATCCTAGCTAGTGCGACGTAGACCAAGTGCCAGAAAGATATAGGCCCAGCCATTAACGAGCATTTCAATCGCAATGAATAAACCGATTACCCATAACCCGGAAAACGGCCATTGCATCAGGATCATTATCCCTAAAGCAATCGCAACAACTCCAGCTAGCATTAACCAACCCCAGCCAGGCGATCCTTTTAGTTTCACGGCCATGACAAATCGGGTGAATCCAATAATGATAAGGACGCTCGCTAATAAAGCGGTAATTAAAGCGGAGGCAAGAAAGGGATCATAGATAACAATGCAACCGCCAATTATATATAGAGCAGCAATAAAAGCATGCCAGGCAACACCATCCCATCCCTTGGCTTTAAAAACATCCACAAATTGCGAAAGGCCTGCAATAATTAATATTACGCCGAGAAAGAGCATGCTGGCTAGTGTTAAACCTACAACCATACCTAAGCCGATACAGCCTAAAATAACAAATAAAATTCCTAAAGCTAGGAGCCATCCCCAATTACGTTTTAGCTGGGTAGTTTCCAATTTCACTTTCGTTTTTGCTTTTGTCATATAATGTCCTTATTAAAAAAAGTACTTGAAATATAAGTTTTGTAACAAATTTAGGATATATCAGGAAGATATAGAAAACAAACTGGTTCAAAGGACTACCTTTGCACAGCAAGTCTGCGCAGGACATTTGTAAGCTTCCCCCTCGTCATCCCGACCCTGGCGAGAGATCTTGGGATTGCGGCTGAGACCATGAATCATTAGTAAAACTAAAAACTACAGATTTCTAAGTGGTTTCTGTGAACTAACCAAAACCGAGGGCTTTTTCCAGATTAAAAAAGCAATTCAGGATTGGCAAGGCGAATATAGCGGATAGTTTTGACTTCGGGATGGCGACAGAGCGCCGCAGCGCAGCCTGGTTTGGGCATAAATGAGCTTAGCAACCAGTCAGTATGATGGACAGGATCGTTGATAGGCTCATCTTCCGCTGAGAAAGCTGGCACTGTCACAAGCTTGGTTGGGTAGGCGAGTCCAAGGCCACAGGCTTTGATAAATGCTTCCTTCAATGCCCAAATGTTAAAAAAACTCTGAGGCTTGAGATGATTTGGCAGCTTTAAAAAGGACTTTAATTCCTGGTCTGAAAATAAATGCCTGGCAATTCCCTTATAAGGACGTGCTGAATAAAATTCCAAATCAACGCCCATAGGGAATCGCTTTCCTATAGCCACTAAGGCTAAATCACCAGAATGACTAAGATTAAATTCCAGTCCCTGCGAATTAATTAATCCAGGTTTTCCGTGCTCATTATAATGAAAAGTCAGTTGTTTACTATCTTGTTGGATATAGCGTCCAAGAATAAGACGTAACAAGGCGCGCGCTACAGTAAAACGTCGTTTATGACGGTCAAAATGATAGCGATTCGCACGAGTGGATTCAGCTTCATTAAGAAAGCTGCTAGCGAAGGGGGGCATTCGGTCTAGAGGAAATTCCCAGACATCAATTCGGTTATTTTGTAAATGACAATCATCAGTGGATATAAAATGGGCATTAAATATCACAAGAGGTCTCATTATGCTGCCAAAGGTAGCGTCTAAAAGAAGTTACGGTTATCATAGCGCATCACAATAAATTCGCCAACGAGAAGTGAATGAGTCGACAATTTCTGGATTATGAGCAACCCATTGAGGAGTTGAATCAAAAAATTCATGCCCTGCGTATGGTAGGCACTGATAATGAAGTTAATTTAAGTGAAGAAATCGCCCGTCTAGAAGCGAAGTCAGGGGAATTAACCGCCCATATCTTTTCTAATTTGGAACCTTGGCAAGTTGCACAAATGGCAAGGCATCCGCTGCGTCCACAAACTACTGATTACATTGAGAATATATTTACCGACTTTCAAGAGTTACACGGAGATAGGCATTATTCGAGCGCTCCTGCAATTATTGGTGGGCTTGCGCGCTTAAATGGTGAGCCTGTTATGATTTTAGGCCATCAAAAAGGGAAGCGTACTAAAGAAAAGGTTTATCGCAATTTTGGTATGGCTCGCCCGGAAGAATACCGCAAAGCCTTACGCTTGATGAAGATGGCTGAAAAATTCGGGATCCCCATTTTTACCTTTATTGATACGGCTGGTGCTTATCCAGGTATAGGCGCAGAAGAGCGTAATCAATCCGAGGCAATCGCCAGAAATTTACTGGAAATGGCAAAATTAAGAACGCAAATAATCTGCACCGTTATAGGTGAAGCAGGTTCCGGGGGTGCTCTGGCTATTGGGGTGGGTGATAGGGTTTTGATGTTGCAATACAGTATCTACTCTGTTATTTCACCTGAGGGTTGTGCTTCTATTCTTTGGAAAGATCCTGCTAAAGCAAGTGATGCAGCGCGAGCAATGGGAATCACTGCAGAGAAAATTTTAGAGTCAGGTTTAATTGATAAAGTAGTTAAGGAACCGTTAGGTGGAGCTCACCGCAATGTTGAGGATATGACTTCTCGCTTAAAAAACATATTGATTGATGAGTTACGCCTATTAAAAAGTTTCCCGACCGACGAACTCTTGCGGCTTCGTTATGAGAAATTCATGGCAATGGGCGCTTGTGATTAGACTATCTTGTGTAGAACAATTAAGCCAATATGGCAGGCTTTTTGTCGGATATAGTGGCGGTCTTGATTCGACAGTATTGCTCCA
>JACCSX010000210.1 GCA_013812775.1 Tatlockia sp.
CTGTTGAGAGGAAATCACCGCCGCGTAGATCCATTGTTTCCAAAGCTTTACCACCACCACGAGCAACGCAGGTTAATGGATCTTCTGCTACTAACACGGGTAGACCTGTTTCTTCCATCAATAGCGTGTCCATATTTTTCAATAAAGCCCCACCGCCAGTCAGTACCATTCCACGTTCAGCAATATCAGCTGCTAATTCAGGCGGAGCCAGCTCCAGAGCTGCTCTAACCGCGCCTACAATACCAGACAATGGTTCTTGCAGGGCCTCAAGTATTTCGGCACTAGTCAGCGTAAATGAGCGAGGCACACCCTCTGCCAGATTTCTGCCTCTAACTTCAATTTCAAACAGATCTCTTGATGGGAAGGCTGAACCGATTTCATGTTTAATGCGTTCTGCAGTTGTCTCACCAATTAAAGTACCGTAATTACGGCGCACATAAGAAACAATAGCATCATCGAATTTGTCACCACCAATACGAACTGATTGATGATAAACAATACCGCTTAAGGAAATAATTGCAACTTCAGTAGTTCCTCCACCGATATCAACAACCATAGAGCCACTTGCTTCTTCAACTGGCATGCCAGACCCTAAAGCAGCTGCCATAGGTTCTTCAATAAGGAAAACCTCTCGAGCCCCAGCGCCCATCGCTGACTCGCGAATAGCCCGCCGCTCGACTTGGGTAGATCCGCAGGGTACGCAAACCAAAACACGTGGGCTGGGTCTTAGGAATTTATTTTCATGAACCTTATGGATAAAATGTTGAAGCATTTTTTCAGTAACGAAGAAATCAGCTATCACGCCATCTTTCATAGGGCGTATTGCATTGATGTTTCCAGGGGTTCTTCCTAACATGCGCTTAGCTTCTATTCCAACTGCTGCTACCCGCTTTTGACCAGATTCATTACGTAAAGCAACTACTGAAGGTTCATTTAAAACAATTCCTTTGTCTCTTACATAAATCAACGTATTAGCCGTACCCAAATCGATTGACAAATCGTTGGAAAAAACACCTCGCAATTTTCTGAACATGACCAGACGTACCTCATTCTTTTTTGGGGGTTAATGTAACCTATCCTGAAATAAAAATCGACTATTCTTTCTGAAGATCTATTGTATACCTTTTAATGAACAATAGCCTGCTGAGAATCTTGCAAACATTTATTGCTTTGAATTGATTTGAAGCCTGAAATCCCAATTTTAATCCTCCCCACACAAGATGGAGAGGGAATTTAATGCAATATTATTCCGAACAGGTTAGTTAACGGAAAACGTTTCTTGCAACTGGCTCAAATGGCTATCAATAAATCGAATACCAAAGCCCTTCACTTTAGCCAGGTCTTCAACTGATTTAAACTTACCATGTTCCTCGCGATACTTAACAATAGCTTCTGCACGTTTTTTTCCAATTCCTTTGAAAGATTTAGACAAGGCCAAGGCATCGGCTTTATTTAGATCAATTTTTGTGGATATCTTGGACTCTTTGACTGTTGGAGAAGGGAGCGGGTTGTTAGCAGCCTGAACAGGGATAGATACAACAAATAATGATAATACCGAAGCAAAGATTGTTGCTTTCATTTTAAAACTCCTTATTGATTGGACTAAAAGTGATTTTTTAAATCACCACAAAACCTCTTCATATCGAAGAGGTTTCGAAGTATCTCAAAATTTTTTTTAACCGTCGAGTCCTAATTGAACATAATGTTTGTGGAGAACATAGGAGACACAAGCTGTTAATTTTTCTACCATTTTAAGGTCTAAAAATTCATTTGGTCCGTGTGCATTAGATTGAGGTCCGAGGACTCCAGTAATCATAAATTGTGCTTGCGGAAATTTCTCCCCTAACATACCCATAAACGGTATAGTGCCTCCCTCTCCCATATAAATGGCTGGTTTTTGATAGAAAGTTAATGAGGCTTCCTCTACTGCTTTTGCCAGCCAATCTGCTAGTGGCGGTGCATTCCATCCTCTTGCGCCATCATCTAAATGGAAGGCAACTTTTGCCTGGTAAGGGGGATTTTCTGTTAACGCCTTTTGCATAGCCTCTTCTGCCTTTTGTGGCGAAACCAGGGGAGGAATGCGCATGGATAACTTCAATACAGTTTTTGGTCTAAGTACATTGCCCGCATCTTCTATAGCAGGCAGTCCTGCAGCACCGGTTACAGAGAGTGCCGGACGCCAGGTTCTATTTAAAATTAATTCAGTTTTAGCGTTAGTAATCGGCTTCACTCCGGGGTGAAAGGGGAAGCTGCGATAGATTTCTTTACCTAAAACCGCGGCACAGGCTTGAGCTTGTTCTATTCGTTGTTGTGGAATCTCACAATGTAGTGCGTCTAATTTAATTTCGCCATTTAGCTCATCTTCAATTCGGCTGATTAAGAGTTTTGCTACCCGAAAACTGTCAGCAACAATGCCGCTGGCATTACCGGAGTGCACTCCTTCACTAATAAGCTCCACGGATAACTCCCCCACCACATTGCCTCGTAAAGACGTCGTCATCCATAGTTGCTCATAGTTCCCTGCACCAGAATCAAGACAAATTACTAAGGAGGGAATGCCAATTTTATCTTGTAAGGCTTCGATATAATAGGGTAAATCATAGCTGCCGCTTTCTTCACAGGCTTCAATAATTATGACACAACGGGCATGTGGCAAACCCTGCTCTTTGAGGGCGCGTATGGCCGTGATAGAGGCATAGGCGGCATAGCCATCGTCTGCGCCGCCACGGCCAAAAAGTCGTTCGTCTTTGATAACCGGTGTCCAGGGTCCTAACCCTTCATTCCACCCCGTCATTTCTGGTTGTTTATCAAGGTGTCCATAAAGAAGAACTGTCTGTTCCGAATTGCCGGGGACTTCCATAATCAGCAAGGGAGTACGGCCGGGTAGACGAACAACCTCTAAGTTCATATTGGTTGGCGCATGCTTTTTACACCAGTCAGCAACATGGTTAATTGCCTGTTCCATATAGCCATGGGCCTGCCATTCTTTATCAAACTGAGGCGATTTATTAGGAATTTTTATGTAATCACATAAACTTGGAAGTATGTGCTGCTGCCACTCTTCCCTTACATAGTCAAATAACTTTTGGGGATTCAACATCTATCTGCTCCTTGATAATTTCTATAATTTTCAGGGTTGCGGACTCAATTTTTAGCTTTTTAATAGTTTTAACAATTTCCTCTTTACAGAGACTAACCTCATTGATTGCTTCCAGAAAATTTTCTGTGGTTAATCTTTCATCGTCAATGACTCTGCTAATACCCTGTTGTTTAAAATAGCGGGCATTTTGAATTTGATCGCCGCGGCTAGCCTTCAATGACAAGGGGATTAGCAGATGCGGTTTCTCCAAAGCAAGGATTTCATAAAGGGCATTAGCTCCTGCCCGCGATACGACCAGCTCAGAGGCAGCAAAGAGATCAGCCAGCTCCTTATTTACATAATCAAATTGGTAATAGTCAGCCTTTGCAAGAAAGGCGGTATCTACCTTCCCTTTACCACATAAATGGATCACCTGGTAAATGTTGCACAAAGCTGGCAACGCTGCTCTTAAGGCAGTGTTGAGCCGCAAAGACCCCTGACTCCCACCCATTACCAACAAGCAAGGTTTGTCATTTCTAAATCCACATAGAGCCAACCCTTTATCCTTCGACCCCTTAAATAATTCAGGACGAATTGGCGTGCCGGTGACTTCAATTTTCTCCTGATTTTTAAAACAATGCCTGGCAGCATCGAAGGTTACACAAATTTTATCAACAAAGGGAAAACTGAGACGATTAGCAAGACCAGGGCTCATATCTGATTCATGAGCAATTATTGGAATTCGGTATAGCCAAGCGGCAATGACTACAGGTAAGGCAACAAAGCCTCCTTTTGAAAAAACCACCTCGGCCTTAAGTTTTCTTAATAAACGATAAGCCTGTCCTATACCGATAATGGATTTAAAGGGGTCTAAAAAATTTTGCCAACTGAAATACCGCCGAAGTTTCCCAGTGCTTATTGCATGGTAGGGGATATTCAAAGCGCTAACCATGTCTTTTTCAACACCATCAACGGAGCCAATATAATCGATTTGCCAATCGTCTTTTTGCAAGGCTTCTATTAAAGCTAGATTGGGCGTTACATGGCCGGCAGTGCCACCACCAGTAAAGATTATTCGTTGATTCATCTAACCTCTCTAATCGCTAAATTTAAATCGATCGCATTTACTGACTTCGTTCCCGCAGCAACCGAAATAAAATCAAACCCTGTTTGAGTAATTGAAGCTCGTTTTAATTTCATGCGGGCTTCCTTTTCGCATTCTTCGCATATCGCCCTTTTAAAAGTGAAGGAGCAATAAAGGTTGTCACAATAATCATCAAAACCATAGCTGTGAAAAGTTGATCGGAAATAACGCCGATTGATCTGCCTATCGATGCAAAAATCAATCCTACTTCGCCTCTCGGCAACATTCCGATCCCGATTAACAAACGATCATCCTTGCGATTACCGCCAAGACCACTTATCAGCTTGCCAAGGATTGCGGCTACAAGAAGACCGCCTGCCATCAGCAATACTTCCCAACTCATGAACGTCTCAAGCTTCACCTGAATACCAATCAGCATAAAAAACAAAGGCGCTAACATAGATTCAAGAGGGGCTATCAGGTTTTTAATCGTCTGCGAAGGTGTACTAGACCATTCTGGTGAATCAAAAAATTCATCATTCAGGATAAGACCTGCGGCAAAAGCTCCAATTATTGTTGCCAAATGGATTAAATTGGCGAGCCAGGCAAGAGACATTACAAAAACGACGGCAATAAATACTTTTAGTTCCCAGGGCTCTAAAAATCTAAAAAAATAGACTGCCTTGCGGATAATCCAGGGACCAACCAGCAAAACTCCTGCGAAAAATAGAATTGCTGAAAGGAGAATTTGCGTAATTACCATCAGGTCAATAACACCTGAAATCACCATCGAAGTGACAACCGCAAGAATAATCAGCCCCAAAACATCATCAATCATTGCCGCGCCAAGGATGGTCTTTGCCTCACGTGTACCTAATTTTTTCAGGTCCGAAAGAACCTTTGCCGTGATACCTATAGATGTTGCGGACAAGGTTGCTGCTACAAAGAGATGCGCATGATAACTAGAGGCCGGCTGGAGCAGACAGGCCACAGCAAAACCAAGAATTATGGGTGCTAGAACGCCAAGTAATGCCACTTGAAAAGCTTCGCGTCCGGTGTGTCGCAACTCTTCAACCGAGGTTTCAAGACCGACTTTAAACAATAAGAAAATCACGCCATAGCGCGAGAAAATATCAAGCACATAGGCAAGTTTAATAAGTTCAACTCCATTCTCGCTTGTCAAGGCTCTAATGATTTGATTTGCATAATAACTGTTTGGGATGTTTTTATTGACCGCCTCAATAAGAGGAACATCCATGAGCATGTCACGCATGATGTTAAAGATCGCCGGGCCTTCACGTAATACAACCATCAACTGCAGGCCAAAAAAATAACAAAGATTGCCGAAGACAACGCCCATCAGCAATTCACCAAGAACTGAGGGTTGTTTAAAATACGCTGCCAGATAACGCCCTATAACCGCGAAAAAAAATAGCAGAGTAACCCAGAGAATTACGGGGGCTACGGGATCATGATGCGTAGCTATTTTTTCCGCGAAGGCTATAGCTGGGAAAAATCCTGCCAGGAGCATGGCAATAGTTTTCTTTCCGAAGAACAATCCCCCTTTTTCCCTTTGCGCGGGGAAAAGGAAGAAAATACTCGAAAAGCGGATAAGCTGCTGCCAATAGTTGCCAATTTTAGCCAGGCTCCTCATCGAGAAGATGGTTCTTGTTTAGCTAAAAACAAGCAGGTCTCCAATACAGAATCAGGATTTAAAGATACGCTGTCGATTTTTTCCTGCATCAACCAAAGGGCAAAATCCTGGTGATCGGAGGGACCCTGTCCACAGATTCCGACATATTTTCCTGCCTTTTTACAAGCCGATATCGCCATATGCAGCAAGGCTTTGACAGCGTCATTGCGTTCGTCAAATTGGGCAGCGACCAGCCCTGAATCCCTATCTAACCCGAGAGTAAGCTGAGTTAAATCGTTAGAGCCAATTGAAAAACCATCAAAATACTCTAAAAATTCATCAGCAAGTAAAGCATTGGAGGGCAATTCGCACATCATGATAATTCGAAGCGCTTCCTTACCACGTTCCAAACCGTGTTTTTTGAGAACTTCAATAACTTGACTTGCTTCCAAAACGGTTCTAACAAAGGGAATCATCACTTCAACGTTTTTTAGTCCCATCTCTTCACGAACCCTTCGAACAGCGAGGCATTCAAGAGCGAAGCAGTCAGCAAAATTCTCAGAGACATAACGTGCAGCACCACGGAAGCCCAGCATTGGATTTTCTTCCTGGGGTTCGTAATATTTACCACCAGCCAAATTGGCATATTCATTCGATTTAAAATCGGAAAGTCTAACTATGACTGGCTTTGGATAAAAAGCAGCAGCAATTGTAGCAATGCCTTCTTTTAGTCGTTCAATGTAGTATTCAATAGGAGAATCGTAAGCAGCTGTTTTATCAGCAATGAGTTTTTTTAAATTTTGATCCTTCAAGCTATCAAATTCAAGCAACGCTTTAGGATGAATACCGATAGTATTTGAAATCAGAAATTCAAGACGCGCTAACCCAACACCGGCATTAGGCACGGACTGAAAGGCAAAGGCACGTTCAGGATTACCTACATTAAGCATCACTTTCATGGGTAATTCAGGCATTGTATTAACATCAAGTTGCACTCGTTCAAAGGGAAGTAAACCTTCGTAAACATAACCATTATCACCTTCAGCACAACTAACTGTTACTTCCTGTCCATCACGAATTGTTTTAGTTGCATCCCCACAACCAACAACAGCAGGTATACCTAATTCACGGGCTATAATTGCTGCATGACAGGTTCTGCCGCCGCGATTTGTAACAATAGCCGCAGCTCTTTTCATGACTGGTTCCCAATCGGGATCTGTCATGTCAGAAATCAAAACATCCCCTGGTTCAACACGATGCATCTCACTAACATCAGAAATTATAACTGCACGGCCCTGGCCTATTCGCTGTCCAATACTACGCCCTTCGCTAAGCACTTTGCCCTCGGCCTTTAATGAATAGCGCTCTAAAACTTGTTTATTAGAGCGGCTTTTAACTGTTTCAGGACGCGCTTGCAGAATGTATAATTTGCCAGTCTGACCATCTTTAGCCCATTCAATATCCATTGGCTTACCATAATGTTCTTCTATGATGAGAGCTTGTTTTGCCAAAAGATCCACTTCAGTTGCATTTAAAGAGAATAATAAACGGTCAGCGGCGGCAACTTCTTCTGTTTTAACATTAGCGTTATCGCAATAAATCATTTTTTGCGCTTTAGAACCCAGATTACGGCGAATAACCGCCGGCTTACCCGCTTTGAGCATCGGCTTGTGAACATAAAATTCATCGGGATTCACAGCACCCTGGACTACCATTTCACCTAAGCCATAGGCGGAAGTTATAAATACAACCTGGTCGAAACCTGATTCAGTATCCATAGTGAACATAACGCCGCTGACAGCAAGATCGCTGCGAATCATTTGTTGTACGCCTGCAGATAAGGCCACTTCATTATGGGCGAAATTATGGTGTGAACGGTAAGTGATCGCACGATCATTAAACAAGGACGCGAAAACCTGTTTAATAGCAATTAGAACTGCATCAATGCCACGCACGTTTAAATAAGTTTCCTGTTGACCTGCAAAGGAAGCCTCGGGTAAATCTTCTGCAGTTGCTGAAGAACGGACAGCGACAGAAAAATCGTCTTGTCCGATAGTTGTTACCAATCTATTGTAGGAATTATGAACTTCTTTTTCGAATTCGGCTGAAAATGGCTTAGAGATAATCATCTCGCGAATTGTTTTACCAATTTTTGTTAATTGAGCAAGATCATCTGGATCAAGCGAATCGAGTAAGGCATAGATTTTTTTATCAAGGCCATCATTGGCTAAAAATTCACGGAAAGAATCAGCTGTCGTTGCAAAACCTGTAGGGACTGAAACTCCTGCATCGGACAAATGGCTGATCATTTCACCCAGAGAAGCGTTTTTACCACCTACTTGCTCCAAGTCCTTCATTCCTAAATGCTGAAAATCGATTGTATGCTTGCCAACTGCCATAATAAACCTCTATTCCTTGGAAATGTTATCCATTCTACTGAAATTGCTGGCTATTGTGAATTATAAACCTGGTGATATCTGGAAAATCCTCTGTGCGTGACAATTTTGCTCACTCTCCGTCGTCAGTTATCTCGAGCCTTGCGAAGCAGGGAATTTTTCTACTGACGATACAAACGGGCATTCTGCGGCGGCATTAGTGGTTTGCTAGAGCGAATAGGGTTGATATCCAAACCACCCCGACGTGTATAACGGGCATAAACAGTCAGCTCTTCAGGCTTGCAGTGAGCTGTGATATCCATAAAAATACGCTCAACACATTGCTCATGGAATTCATTATGGTTGCGAAAAGAGACTAAATATTGCAACAAGGATTCATTATTAATGCGGAAACCCGAATAACTAATTGAAATAGATCCCCAGTCTGGCTGGCCTGTAACAGGACAATTTGATTTGAGTAAATGACTATACACTGTAAAGTTCTCTACCCTTTCATCATTAGAAAGCAAAAGTTCAGCATTAACCTTATGTTCCGAACAAGCGACATCTAATTCATCCAGATAAAAACCTTCAAAGCAACCAATTTGCGAATTAGAAAAATCCTGCGCCGGGTAGATTATGACGTCGACTGGAAGTCCAGCCGCTTTCGACAGATCTCGTTTTATTATTTCGCCTACAACCTCTGTTGAAGCAAAAAGCGTATTATTAAAGGAATTTAAATACAATTTTAAGGATTTAGATTCAATTAAATTGGGTGAATCGCAGGGAATAATAATATCCGCAATTGCAACGACGGGTTTGCATTTTTCATTCAACCAGGAGAGTTCAAAAGCTGTCCATATATCATAGCCTTTAAAAGGTAAGGTCTTAGAAACGTTGATGGAATCGCGCTTGGGCTGTCTTGAAATTGGAAAAAGAAGGGATTCGTCATAATGAGCTGTATAGATTGAACGTTGACCGAGTGGTGAATTAATTAAATCATGCATTTTAAATGACATCGAGGACGTTAAAATAATCGCATAATATCAAATCCCTATTAAATCCGCAAAGCTATCGGTTGCTTCACATCTGCCCTGGCATCTAATATCATATACGCTTTCTCATTGTGGCGGCTTACCTATGACTTTATCTCCCTTAAATGCAATTTCACCTATCGATGGGCGTTATTTAAAAAAAACTTCAGCTCTAAGCCCTTATTTTAGTGAGTTTGCCCTGATTTATTATCGACTTATGGTTGAAATACGTTGGTTGGAGTCATTGGGTGCAAACAAAAATATTAAAGAAGTGGCGGAATTTGATAAGGAAGCTAAGGCCTATCTGGCAGATGTTTTGGTTAATTTTGATGAAGAAGAAGCTGAAAAAGTTAAAAACTATGAAAAGCAAACCAATCATGATGTAAAAGCTGTCGAATATTATCTCAAAGATAAACTGGATGAATTTGAAGGTTTAAGGAAATACACAGGATTTATTCACTTTGCCTGTACTTCAGAAGATATCAACAATGTAGCCTATGCACTGATGATTAAAGAAGCTCTGGCACAGATTATCCAGCCAACCCTTGCAGAAATTATCGGCAGCATAACCATGCTCGGCAAACAACATGGCGATGTAGCCATGTTAGCAAGAACACATGGACAACCAGCAACACCAACAACTATCGGCAAAGAATTGGTTAATTTTGTTGCTCGTTTAAAGCGCCCACAGCAGCAACTGGCAGAGGTATTAATTCCAGCGAAGTGCAATGGCGCTGTGGGTAATTATAATGCCCACCTTATCGCCTATCCTCATGTGGACTGGCGTAAACACTGTGCCAATTTTGTTAGCTCTCTGGGCTTATCGTTTAGCGCTTATACAACACAGATTGAACCGCATGATGGTATTGCCGAAGTGGCTCATATTATGATTCGTATTAATAACATCCTGATTGATTACACTCGCGATATTTGGACTTACATTTCCCTGAATTATTTCAAACAAAAAACAATTGCTGACGAAGTCGGTTCCTCTACCATGCCACACAAGGTAAATCCTATTGATTTTGAGAATGCAGAGGGTAATCTTGGCTTGGCAAATGCCCTTTTCGATCACTTTGCCAATAAACTACCTCAATCCCGGATGCAACGTGATCTTTCCGATTCTACAGTATTGCGTAATATTGGAGTTGCTTTCGCCTACACTTTAATTGCCTACCAAGCCATTGCCAAAGGAAATGATAAATTACAGATTAACCACCGTGCCCTGAAACATGATCTCAATGTGAACTGGGAGGTTTTAGCAGAAGCAATTCAGACCGTCATGCGCCGCTATGAGTTACCTAACGCATACGAACAGTTGAAAGATCTAACACGCGGTCAAGGTATTGATAGTGACAGTTTAAAGAAATTCATTCACTCACTAGATTTGCCTGAGGATGTTAAAGAAAGACTTATGGATTTAACGCCTGAAAAATACACAGGCCTTGCTACGCAATTGGTAAAAGCCTTTTCATGAGTAGAAATTTATCGCAACTGGGCCTGGCAGCAGGCAATGTTTACAGAAAGCTGAGCAACAATGTCAATACGCCAGGATACCGCGGATAAACTCTAAGAGTTCCACACGAAATTTGCATCTAACTGAGAGTTTTGAATGAAAAATTCCTTAACTACCTACGTACCGCGCTTTATACGAGGTACGTAGGCGTTTTAATTTCGTTTTGAACTCTCAGGGATAAACTGCTCAAAGTTGCATTAGGTATCAATCCCAGTAAGTCCCAACATGCGAATATCAAATTTCACAGCCTCTTGAGAATAAGAATGATTAAATGTATATCTGTATATATCTATAGAGAAGTAAATCTAAATTGAACAAGGATATTGCATGCTAAAGAGGGATATCACTCGAACAAATGTGTTAATTGCTGCCGCCGGCGGTATGATTGGTTCTGGTTGGTTATTTAGTCCTTTTATCAGCGCACAAATGGCTGGTTCAAATGCTTTGATTAGCTGGGTCATTGCCGCAGTTTTTATGTTATTTATTGCACTGCCGCTTTGTGAGTTAGGAGCCATGTTCCCCATCTCAGGAGGAATGACTAACTATCCGAGTTTTACTCATGGTAATGATGTCGGTTTTTTATTCGCATGGACATCGTGGCTTTCTTATGTTGTTATGACTCCTATTGAAATTCAGGCAATTTTGCAATACACCAGTCATTTTTTCCCTTCTCTATTAACAAAAGATGCCACTACTTTTACCTTATCCGGAATAGGATATATTTTTGCAATTAGCCTTATGTTTTTTGTTGTGCTCTTAAATTCTTATGGCATCAAAATGCTGGCTGAATGTAACAAATTTGCTTCCATAATCAAATTCCTTGTTCCTAGCCTTGCTATTGTTACCCTGCTTTATTCTGCACCCTCAATGGCCAATATAGAGTTGCATCTCAGCGATAAAAATTCCTGGGTACAAATATTTACCGCATTATCGGCAGGTGGTGTGGCTTTCGCGTTTACTGGTTTTCAGAATGGCTTGATGCTCGCTGGTGAAGTACAAAATCCACAGCGCAACATTCCAATAGCCATACTGGGAGCAGTCCTTATTGGCTTCATTTTATATTTTATGTTGCAGCTCAGTTTTCTGGCCGCAATTCCTAAATCATACCTGACTCATGGTTGGCAAAATTTAAGTTTTCCCGGCGACAGTGGGCCTTTAGTTGGCTTGACTTTATTGCTGGGCTTAGGCTTGGTAGCTATGCTATTGATGTTTGATGCAGCCTTTTCTCCTTTTGGCACTACACTTGTTTATACCGCAGCGACCTCTCGAATTGTTTATGGAATGAGCCTAAATAATCATCTCCCTAAACTCTTTTTAAAATTAAATAGACATAAAATTCCCTATATCACACTCTATGCTAATTTTTTAGTTGGTATTTTTTCCTTTTTACCTTTCCCGGGTTGGCAAAAAATGGTGGCCTTCCTTTCTTCCTGCTCAATTCTATCTTACGGTATTGGACCTATCTGTTTATTGGCAATGCGTAAACTACAACCAACACGTCATAGGCCCTTCAAACTTTCAGCAAGCTTATTTTTTTGTCATCTTGCTTTTTACGCTTGTAATCTCATGCTTTATTGGTGTGGATTTGATATCTTATGGAAACTTGATTTTGCTTTGCTAATAGGTTTTATTATTAATATCGTCTATCAAAAACGTGGCTTAGCTGACTGTAGCCCGAGTCTATACTGGTTTGTCCTCTATATGGGCTCAATGCTGCTCCTATCCTTTCTTGGCTCTTTTGGCGGCATCCATCGCTTGCAATTCCCGTTGGATATCATCATTATTTTGCCTTTTAGTATTGCAATACTTCATTTATCTCAACGTGTGCTCATTGATAGCAAAATCAATGAGGAACTAACATCTAAGATGGTGCTTGCTGAAGTGGGGGAAAGTTAGGTAGGTAATTTTGGGAATAGCTGAAGCGGGTTTGCTTAGGTCCCATATAAAGTGAACTATACTGTATAATTAAAGCTCAATTAATTTCTTAATGTTGAAACTGCAGCATACAAATTATGCGAAACCCAGGATTATGAACATACAAACGAAACGATGGTGTGATGAACGCTCACCAACAGACGGTTGGCGAATCCTTGTTTGTCGTTATCGTCCACGAGGTTTACCTAAAAAAAATGAAACATGGGATATATGGTTTAAAGAATTAGCGCCTAGCCGGGAATTACATGCCAAAGCTTATGGAAAAATAACCGGAGTGCCCATCGCCTGGGAAATCTACTGTGACAAGTATCAAAATGAAATGAAAAATAAAAAGGCGCTGACTTTAATTGCTTTTCTCGCAAAAATTGTAGAATCAGGAGAAAATTTAACCTTATTATGCTCATCAGCTTGTAAAGATGAAAATCATTGCCACCGCATTCTATTAAAAGAACTAATTGAAGAGCGACTAAATAATATAATAAGTACCTAAGGCCATTGTTCTATTATATGGCAACTGATAAAACTCTATATTTATATTAGTTGAATAATTTCTAACTAGAAAAGCAAATACCCTCTCCTGCCAGTTAAATTCTAATGATTTCTTTTGAGTTGAGGGAATAACATAGGGAATTTCCATTAAATAAGTTGCTTTTTCAACATTTAAAGAAAATGGCAATAGATTTCTATCATTTGCAGCAAACAAGGCTTGTGGAATTGACACAGTATCCATAAACCCATAGTGCAAGGTTAGCTCACAGATGTTTACTTTTAAACTTTTAACTTCAAAACGATCTGCAGAGGAAACATAGGGAATATTTTCGACATTATAATTAACGATTAAAACATGTTCTGGTAAAATCTGATTTAAAGTTAAAAAATGCAAGAAACTACCACCACTTTTATCATAAATGTCAGTAATAAATATGGCCGTCATTCCGGGTAGTTTTTTTATGCTGTGATAATCAAGTTGTTTTAATATTTTTGGTAGCTCAACTTTTTTCGTATAATAATTTTCACGCAGATACCGCATACCACTTTGCCAGGTATACATTATGAATGCACATATACCAGCGAATGCAATGGGAACCCATCCTCCAGTTTGTAATTTCAGAATGTTTGATCCCAAAAAGGCCAGATCAATAGCAATAAAAAATGAGAAAATAACAATAATTAAAAGCAGATTCCACCGCCATTTTCTTAAAGCAATAAAAGCCACTAATAGAATAGTTAAAATCATGTCCAGATTAACTGCAATTCCATAGGCATGTGCCAATGCGTTTGATTTTTTAAAGGTTATAATTAAAATCACAGTTCCAATCGCAAGAACAAAATTCATTTGTGGAACATAAATCTGACCCTTTTGGGTATGTGAAGTCTGCTTTATAGCTAAGTGTGGATAGAGACCTAAGAGAACAGCTTGCTTTGTTAATGAAAAAGTGGCGGTGATAACGGCTTGAGAAGCAATTATGGTGGCCAAAGTAGCAATAACAAGAAGGGGTAATAAAAACCAACCCGGCGCGCTTAAGTAAAAAGGATTTACAATCGCATCTGGATGATTAATTAAATAGGCGCCTTGACCAAAATAATTTAATAATAGACCAGGTAGAGCTACCATAAACCAACTTATACGTATGGATTTTTTTCCCAAATGTCCCAAATCTGCATACAGCGCCTCTCCACCAGTAACTACCAGAAAAACCCCACCTAAATGTGCATAACCCTGCCAGCCATTTTCACGAAAAAATTCAATGGCATATCGTGGATTAATTGCTTTAAGAACAATTGGATTTTCAACAATTTGAGATAAGCCCACGATAGCTATAGTAACAAACCAAATTAAAATAATAGGGCCAAATATAAATCCTATTTTTTCTGTACCATACGACTGAATCGAGAAGAGAGCTATCAAGATCCCTAAAGCCAGGGGAATGATCCAATTAGACAAAGAAGGAACAATAACATGCAATCCTTCCATTGCAGAGATTACTGAAATAGCTGGAGTGAGCATACCATCACCCAACAGTAGGCCGGCTCCAAATATACCAATAAAAAAAGCAAGTTTGATTTCCTTGCCGAGGAATTGCTTTAAAAGCGCTAACAACGCCAAAATCCCACCTTCTCCATCATTGTCGGCTCGGAATAAGACAATAAGATATTTAAGGGAAATAATTAATATAAGTGACCAAAAGATAAGCGATAAAATGCCTAATACATCGGGTAAATTAATTGGCAGTCCACTCAATGATTCTCGCATGGCATATAAAGGGCTAGTACCAATATCACCATAGACAATTCCTAAAGCAGCTAAGGGTAAGGAAATAACAGAGGAATTTTTTAGTTTACCTGTATTATTCAATATTCAGATATCCTCATCAAGTTCTTATATTTGAATAAAATTGACATTTTTTCCTGATAAATAAAGGGGCAGACTCAGCTGCCCAAAAAGTAATATTAATTACATCCTCTCAGGACTACGATATTTTTCCCATTTAGACCCTAATCTAGGATGGTCTGGTGTTTCATTAACACCCAACACAATACCGCCTGATTTGATTCCGGCTTCAAACTTTTTGGCTTGATCTTCTGGAATGCCCCAACCAATTAAGGCTCCAACTATTCCACCAGCAAGGCCACCTGCGCCAGCACCTGCTAAACCTGCTGCTAAAGGACCTGCAATTACTAATCCGAGTCCAGGAATGAGAAGACTTGTACCAATTGCTGCAATAGCTGCAACTATCCCACCGATTGCCGCACCGGTTGCACCACCAACCCCTGCACCCTCAGAAGCTTTAGAGCCTTCTTTTACTAAAACTGAGCCATAGTATTTATTTCTGGAGTCTTCTGACATCAATACATTGATATCCTTAGGGGTATAACCTGCATCGAGGGCATCCTGATAGGCTTTTTCAGCATCAGTTTCATTCTTAAATAGCTCGGTAGTAAAAAGCACATCTTTTGTATTGTTCATGACTATATCCTTATATTTGGGTTAAGCGTTTTTCTAATATAGATTAATCTACCTCATATCTTTTTCCAGATAAGATTTAAGAATTAAGATATTACTTTTTCAACATATCACTAATGATGTTTGCAAAACAAATAAAAAAAGCGAATTCCCAGCAGTTTTCACTGTGGGATTCGCTGATTGCCTAATCTATTCACTTACTTATTTGTGAAAAGGATTTTTCCCTTTATCTGAGTCTGCTAAATGCCCACCTAATGGTCGATTAAGAATATTCATATGAGAGTCTGAATTACCACGTTGTCTTTCTGTAGATGATTTGTTAATTGCTACAGAAGAATTGGGCCTGGAGCTAGACATTCCTCGCCCCATCATTGGCATATTAGCTTTTGACTTGCTTTGCTGGTTTGCAGGTCTGCTAACTTTAGCTGTTGAAGAAGACTTCTTCTTATTAAGCATCATTGATTTACTTGCTGCGCTCTTCATCCGGGATTTTGATGCAGATGATTTGCCAGCAGATGCAGAGATCCTGTTTTTAGCATGCGCACTTACCTTTGCTACTCTTTTAGGTGCAGCTTTTTTAGTTAAAGAACTAGCCTTTCTAGCTAAAGCACTTTTAGGAGCTGCCTTTCTAGCTAAAACGCTTTTAGAAGCAGCTTTTCTAGCTAAAGCACTTTTAGGAACCGCTTTTCTAGCTAATACACTTTTAGAAGCAGTTTTTCTAACTAAACCATTTTTAGGAGCAGCTTTTTTAGCTAAAACATTTTTAGATGTAGACTTTCTAGCTGAAGCATTCTTAGGCGCAGCGTTTTTAGCTACAGCTTTTCTAGGAGCTGCTTTCTTAGCTTCTAGCTTAGCTGGCTGACTTTTTGCTGAAGTTTTTGTTACTCTCTTTTTTGTGGCGGTACCTTTAGAACTTGCTGCTACTCTTTGGGTCGCAGTTTTAATTTGATTCTGCATTGGCAGAGAAATACTTTTTACCTTTTTAATAGATTGCTCAGTATTATCATTTACCGCTTTTAAAAAAGGTAAAAAGGCAGATTCAAGAATCTGAAACGATCTATGTGTATAATCCAGAAGTTTTTGGCTATTTTCCATGGCAAGAGACATATGTCTCTTAAGCAAATCGCCTGGATTTTGCATGCTTGATAAATCTTCATGATTAAAGAAATGCAAATTCTGTAAGGTTTTTATATTCAGATCCATTAGCACTTGAAACTGTTTGTGCATATCGCTGGTCATCATGTTCCAATTTCTTAAATAATCATCTTTCATTATTTTTCTCCATTTTTATTTTTCTTTGCACACTATTTCAGCCTAGTATAAGAATTATAATTTTGCGAATTTGGAAATAATTTATTTTACAAGATGTTAATTATTCGCTTTATCCAGTTAGATTTGTTTGTAATATCTAGGGAGCGTTGCGCAAGAAGATGATTAGGCCACAGAAAATTTACAATTCTCAATGGTTCCCGAACAGATAAATCCGCCATTAGTATCAATCCAGTTGTAATCCTGAACTGGAGGTATTTTCACCAAAGTCTCCCACCAAATCGAATAATGTCCAGCTCTGTTTTTATAAAAACAAAGAACTCCAAGACCTCTGCGCCCTGCTAACAGGACATTCGCTTTTTCAAATTGAGTATTCTCATCCACAGTAACAGGATTGCTCGAAAAGGGATTAATCGCCCAGGGTGCTGGAGGAAGTCCATTTTTAAGTGAAGTACTTTGGGGATCAGGACAGGTTAGAATTGTAGCCTGGCTTGAAAAATTTGCTAAAGAAAGGATAGTTAGCGTGCTGAATAGTAATTTTTTCATAAAATCTCATTGCATCATTTATTACCATTTTACAATAATTAGCCAAGAGCATCTAACATTTCTCTAAATAATTATATTTATCCCATTGTCACAGGATATTTCTTTGCTATAATGGCGAACTGTTGCGCCGGGGTGGCGGAATTGGTAGACGCGCCGGATTCAAAATCCGGTGGTGGTGACACCGTGTCGGTTCGAGTCCGACCCTCGGTACCATTGAAATTTTAGATAAATTTTTGATGGCTCCTTCCCCGATAGCAACATAGCATTAAGTCTTAGAGCCTAATCTGCCAAATTCTGCAGGCAATTTCACATAAAATAAATCCACTTTTTCATCAGACAAAAAACTAAGCAATTTAATTGCCTCAGCCTCTCTAACAATCATTGTAATTTGCACGGGCTGATCTAGAAGCTCAAAAAAATGGGCACTATGCATATGTCGCTGTTCTCCAAAGCCAAGGGCACCTGTAAAGGCAGTTGCACCTCTAATTCCCAGTTCCTTAGCTTTATCTATAAGCCATTCATAGACCAGTTTATTGCCATGGCGCTCATTTTGCTCCATAAAAAACTCTAACTGATATCCTTTCTCAATCATTAATTCTCCTTAATAAATATTATTTGATTAATTTTCTTGAAAAATCTTAGACTCACTGGTGCAATTTGTTCCCACCAGCTCCAAATTAGTTGTTTGAGTATACTCGCGAATCATTATAAGAAAGGGAATAAATCCTAAAGCAAGTACAAATGACAATTGATACAAGCCAGTCCATCCCAGCCACATCTGCAATACTGCAGCAACGGGGCCTGAAAAAATACGTGGTAAGGCAGATATGGCAACTAATAGGGAAAATTGAGTTGCAGTATAAGGCTGTTTAACTATTCTCATAAAAAAAGCTACCAGAGCAGTGGATCCCATACCAGCCGCAAAATTATCACAAACGACTGCGGTAGCAAAAAGTGGCAGATTCTTTCCAGTTATCGCTAAAGCGATAAATAATATATTGGTCAATGCCTGTAAAATACCAAACCACAGTAAGGCACGGAACAAGGACCAGCGAAATAACAACAAACCAGCAACTAAACCACCCAATAAAATGGATGTAATACCCATCATCTTATTAACATAACCAATTGTATCTATAGAAAAACCTAAGCCCTGTATTAAAAAAGGCATGACGATTCCACTCGTAGTTGCCGTAAATGCTTCTCCCAGTTTGTAAAATAAAATAAACAAGAGTAAAGGAATAAATCCGCGGCGAGCAATTAGCTCTTTTATGGGCAATGTAAAGGATTGAACAAAACCAGGATTATTCTCTATAATCCTTGAAGGTTCCTTGGAACAGAGAGTAGCCAGGATACCCACAGACATTAAACCGCCCATCAGGCGATAGGTGTAAGCCCAACCAAGGTGTTGAGCAAGGACCAATGCAAATCCACCGGCGATGAGAAGTGCCAAACGATAACCAAAGGTAGCTAGAGATGCGCCTAAACCATGTTCCCTGGTAGGCAAGTATTCAACACGATGCGCATCGATGGCTACATCCTGGGTGGCGGAAAAACAAGCACAAGCAAAAGCCAAAACAGCCATAAGCTCAGGAGAACTGTAAGGTGATAACCAAGCCATAAGATTAAAACCCATGACTAATGATATTTGCATTGCTAAAATCCAGCTACGCCGTTTTCCTAATGAACAAAGTGAGTAGCGGTCGAGTATAGGACCCCAGGCAATACGATAAACATAAGGCAAACCAACCAAGCTTAACATCCCTGTCGCTAATACCGACATACCGGAATCCGCATACCAGGCTTGCAACGTTGAGCTTGTTAGCGCTAAAGGAAGCCCTGAAGAAAAGCCCAGCAAAAAAACAATGATTAGGCGTTTGTTCAACTTGAAGATACTCAGTTAAGATTAAATGGATAGCCTTTTAGGATCAGAATGCTTCATCAATCCTAACAAGCTTAATTGCGAGAAATTTCATTATAAAAAATAATCCTGCTTAAGCCGCCCCTTTTCAGGGACGACAATAGAGCAGAGATCAACCAATTTTAATGAAACAAATGCTAAACTCCTGGAGCTTAGGCATTAGCTTTTTTTACGGAAATCAAATGAATCTTGAATACTAGAGTCTCATTTGGTCCGATTGGGCCACCAACACTGCGTGGGCCATAAGCAAGGTCGGCAGGAACATATACTTCCCAGGTAGAGCCTGAAGGCATTAATTGCAACGCTTCAGTCCAACCAGGAATTACCTGTGATACTTTAAATGTTGCAGGCTTCCCGGTTTTTTCAGTAGTATCAAAAACTTGGCCATCAATTAAAGTACCAGTATATTCAACAGTTACTGTGTCATCTTTGGAAGGTATTGCGCCATCACCTTTTTGAATAATTTTATATTGTAAACCACTTGGCAAACTCACCACGCCTTCTTTGGATTTATTCTGGTTTAGGAAAGATTCACCCTTCGCTTTATTTTCATCAGCTTTTTTATTGAAATCAGCAGTTCTTTTCGCCATTAAATCTTTTTGAAATTTATTCAATACTTCTCTCATTTGCTGCTCAGTTAACTGAAATGTAGATCCACTCATACCGTCTTCTAATCCTTTTGCCATAGCAGCAGGACTTATATCAATACCCTGTTTTTTAAAATTTTTACCTAAATCAGCGCCAATACTGTATGACAGCTTCTCCATTTCAGTACTTACTGATGTCGCAGATGGTGTAGTGGTTGCTGCGTCATTTGCAGCTACAGCTATTGATGTTGACATTGCCAAACCCATGACAGCTGCAGCGACCAGTCTCATCTTCATAAACAATCCCCTTTTGTCTTTCGTCAGATTATATCTTTGCAAAAATGCCAAACCATTCTGCCTAAATTCAAATGAAATTACCATAGTCGAATTAAAAAACTCTTTTAAAATAAACATCATCCCCCACTCGGGATGACGGGGTGAGCTGAACTCTGATACAACTCTATTTTAGATAAAATCAAACAAATTTAGGCAGTTTAAGCATTTAATTAAGTTATAAACCCTAATTAGATTGTTTGTGGCAGGTTTTCCTTCTAAAATTGATATTAATTAAGCCAATTTAAGTAGTCTTATGAGCATCAGTATATTCGATTTATTCTCAGTAGGTATTGGTCCATCCAGCTCGCACACAGTCGGTCCTATGCTCTCTGCAAATGCCTTTTTAATTTTACTTGACCAAAAGTCACTTTTTCAGCGAACAGAGCGAATAAAAATCGATCTCTACGGCTCTCTGGCTTTAACCGGCAAGGGACATGGTACTGATAAAGCAATCTTGAATGGTTTGGAAGGTAAAGAACCTGAAACAGTTAATCCAGAATCGATCATCCCCCGTATGCAGGGAATTCTTAGTTCGGAAACGCTTTGCCTTGCGGGAAGAAAAAATATTCCATTCCATGAACACAGTGATTTCCTGTTTTTTCAAAAAGAACTTCTACCAAAACACACTAACGGTATGCGTTTTACTGCCTATGACCTTGCAGGAATCGCCTTATTGAGCCAGGTTTATTATTCAATAGGCGGTGGTTTTATCTGCACTGAAGAAGAGTTTGAGAAACCGACAAAAAATGTAGCTGAAACGCCCTATCCTTTTACTACAGCACGCCAATTATTGAAATTATGTAAAGACAATAATCTCACAATAACTGAACTTATGATGGCAAATGAGCAAAGTTGGCGTGATAAAGATAGTATTGAAAAAGGCATCCTTGCGATAGCCGCAATAATGAATGAATGCATTGATAATGGTTGTAAACATCCAGGTATCTTACCAGGAGGCTTAAACTTGAAACGACGTGCACCCGATTTATATCGAAAACTGATTGAACATAAAGGGATTCCTAGCATTTTCGAACAATCAGATATCATGAATCGTCTGAATTTATACGCCATGGCGGTTAATGAAGAAAATGCTGCCGGCGGCAGAGTCGTTACCGCGCCCACCAATGGGGCTGCAGGGATAATTCCTGCCGTTTTCAAATATTGTCAGGAAGCTCATGAGCGTTTAAGCAATGATGACATTTACACCTATTTTCTTACTTCTGCTGCTATTGGCATTCTTTACAAAGAAGGTGCATCCATTTCAGGAGCGGAAGTGGGTTGCCAGGGTGAAGTTGGTGTGGCCTCTTCAATGGCAGCGGCTGGTATAACTGCTGTTTTAGGTGGAACAATTGAACAAATTGAAAATGCAGCTGAAATCGCTATGGAGCATCATCTTGGTATGACCTGCGATCCCGTGATGGGACTAGTCCAGATTCCTTGTATTGAACGCAATGCCATGGGTGCAGTGAAAGCCGTCAATGCCTCACGCATGGCCTTAATTGGCGATGGGGAACATAAAATTTCCCTGGATAGGGTAATCAAAACCATGAAGAAAACCGGCGAAGATATGCAAAGCATTTATAAAGAAACATCGCTTGGTGGCCTGGCCGTAAATCATCCTGAATGTTAATTTATAAATCCAGATTTTCTGCTCCAGAATTTATAGAACACTAATAAAATCACAATGAATAACCATATCCACGTTAGAATACTAATAAAGGCCTGGAATGGATTTTTAGTTAAATAACCCATCACAGCTACTGCCAAGGTTGCTAAGGACATGTTGATAAAAGACATCATCGCCGAGCAGCTTGCTTTATCGCTTAAAGCGTTTGAAGCAATAAAAGAGCCGCCAGCAAATAAGAGGCCAGAGAATAAATACAGAATTAGAGTACTAAGAAAAAACCAAAGGGCTGAAGAAGAATAGGATACTCCCATTATTTCTAAACTCAGAATTCCAAGGGCGCAACCAATTAGCCCAAGTTTAATAACCTGTTTGGCCGGTAACCGGTTTAATAGTGATTTTGACCAAAGTCCACCTCCTAACATTCCAATCATGTTGACCAAGTTCCAATACCCATATTGAGCAGGCGATAAATTGAACATGTCAATTGAAATTTGCGGCCCTGCTGCTGAAAAACAATAGCCAATGGTAGAGCAAAAACCAACAACCAATGAGAATATAATTAAGGTCCCTGAAGAAAGTGCCTCTTTGTATCCTTCAAAAATTGTTGCAAAATTTATAGGTTGCGGTTTTTTTAAGGTTTCGCTAAATAATTTCGTTCCTGCCAGCATTAACAATCCATGAATACCCAAAAATAGAAAGCAATAAACCCAACTCAAATATTCACTGATTATTCCTCCCAAAGTAACTGCCAGACCAATTCCAAAAGTAAAGGACAGGATTGTGTATGCCATAGCTGTCTTACGTTGTGATTCGTGCAGCCATTCGTTTATAAGCATGAAAGTACAAGCCAACCCACTGGCAGCTCCAAGAGCGCTGACCAATCGTCCAGAAATCAATAACCAATAAGACGAGGTGGCTATAGAGATAATACAAAGTGCAATTCCAATTAAATTTATTATCAAACCAATCTGTAAAGCCAATACCCTGCCCCAGCGATTAGCAAGGGGACCATAAATCAATTGGCCAAGTACATAACCAATCAAAAATGCTGAAACCACCCATTCAACCTGGCCATTTCCCAAATCAAACCAGGAAGCAATTTGTGGTAAAGCAGGAGTAATGAAGACAGCAGAAAAAGAAGCAAGCGAAATATAGCTCAAAAGTAAAGCAATTCGAAAATTAGAAACCATGATTATTTCCGGAAAATTCTAAAAGGCCAATTATACACAGAGTAGGCGAAAAGCTGTCGTCGTTCATGCATCTTAAGGTAAAATTTCCTCATCTTCCATTTTGCCGAGGGCATTTTTGTTCTTATGATCCTCAGCTAAAAGCATGTAAATTCCCGGCACAACGAATAGAGTAAAAATTGTACCGATAGAAATACCTGTCGCAATCACAAGTCCAATATTATAGCGGCTCTCAGCTCCAGCGCCTGTAGCAATAATCAGTGGAATAACGCCTAAAACCATAGCTGCTGTAGTCATTAAAATTGGACGCAAACGTATGGCAGCCGCTTGTTGAATAGCCTCCCTTTTCGACCTGCCACTTAGCTGTAAATCATTAGCAAATTGCACAATCAAAATACCATGTTTGGAGATTAGACCAATAAGTGTTACCAAACCTACTTCGCTGTAAATATTCAAGGTTGCATGGCCAATACCAAGACTAACAAAGATCATCGCCCCACAAATTGACATAGGTACGCTTATCAAAACAATAAGCGGATCACGAAAGCTTTCAAATAAAGCAGCCAATGCCAGGAAGATAATAATTAAAGCAAAGAAAAAGGTTAGAATCAGGTTCGAACCTTCCTGAATTAATTGGCGGGATTGGGCGGCATAGTCAATATAATAGCCTTGAGGTAATATTTCTTTAGCAATAGTCGCCATCGTTGTTAATGCTTTTTCCATGGAGACACCTGGGAAAGCAACAGCTGAAATAGTTGCTGAATTAAGTTGTTGAAAATGATTTAAGGACTCTGGAACTATTGATCGTTGTAAACTGGCTATTGTCGATAGAGGTATTAACGTTCCCTTCGATGTTTTAATATAATAGTTTAAAATTTCCTCGACATTGAGGCGCGCATCTCGTTTGGTTTGTGGAATAACCTGGTAGGAACGGCCAGCATAGTCAAAATAATTGATATATCCTTCACTCAATGCTGAAGAAAAGGTATTACCCAGATCCTGCATGGTTAAGCCAAATTCTGCTACCTTATCTCTGTCTAATACAATCTTTGTTTGTAGCTGATCAATTTTAAGATCAGGATCAACATAAGCAAAAATACCGGCTTTTTTGACCTTATCAAGAAAATTAAGAAGCACCTCATTGAGATTATTAAAATGTTCCGTCGTGGTTATAACGAACTGAATTGGTAATCCACTGCCACCACCGGGCAAGGAGGGCAATTGGAAAGCAGCTATTTTGGCGCCGGCAATATTATTGATTTCTTTTTGAATTAAAGGCTGTAGCATATTAGAGGTACGGGTTCGTTGATCCCAGGGTTTTAATACCATTCCGATAATTGATTTGTTGAGCGCCACTTGCCCGTCTACCTGGAAAATATGATCAGTTTCAGGAAATTTCCAAAAAATGTCTCTAACCTGATCAGAATAAATTTTCGTTTGAGCCAGAGAGGAGTTTGCCGCCGCCGTCACTGATACGATTATAATTCCTTGATCTTCCTGAGGAGCAAGCTCAGAAGCAGAGGAAATAAAGAGAAAATAATTAGAAAGCAAAATGATTGTCGCAAAGACAGCAATGACCGGCAGATAATTTAATGAACGGCTTAGCACTCGCTCGTAGCGCTGTTCCAGCCTTTTAAATAAATTATCGACCTTGGTCATGAAGCGACCTTTTTCACTTACACTACCTGTTTTTAAAAATTTTGCACACATCATTGGTGAAAGGGTAAGCGCTATAATTGCAGAAACCGTTACAGCGCCAACAAGGGTAAAGGCAAACTCACTAAATAAAGCGCCGGTTAATCCACCCATAAAACCAATTGGCACATAAACAGCAATAAGAACCACTGTTATCGCAATAATAGGTCCGCCTAATTCCCTGGCACCCATGATAGCTGCCTTAATTTTTGAGCTTCCTTCTTCAATATGACGTTGCACATTCTCAACCACAATAATTGCATCATCTACCACAAGACCAATGGCCAATACCAAGGCTAAGAGTGTTAGCAGGTTGATAGAATAGCCAAGAGTCAACATTACAAAAAATGCACCAATAATAGACAAAGGGATTGCTATAAGTGGAATAATTACCGAACGAATAGACCCAAGGAACAGAAAAATGACCACGGTGACAATTAAAAAAGATTCCATTAATGAGGCGACAACTTCATGAATGGATGAC
>JACCSX010000286.1 GCA_013812775.1 Tatlockia sp.
TGGGATGAACCGATCAATTTTTAACGTTATTTTCGGTGGAATTAAAGCGGTTGATGCGACAAGCAAAAGCTCGAACCATGAAGGTCAGCAAGTTAGACAGGCGAATGGCGAAGATGCAGCTTTTTTATTGTCTAATGCAAAGGATGTCATTATTGTACCGGGTTATGGAATGGCTGTGGCCCATGCGCAGCACGCTGTTAAAGAGCTGGTAGATGCCTTGGAAAAGCGTTCTATTCGTGTACGTTTTGCTATACACCCGGTTGCTGGACGTATGCCTGGTCATATGAATGTTTTATTGGCCGAAGCGAATATTCCTTACGATCATGTTTTTGAACAGAGTGAAATTAACCGCGATTTTGCAACCGCTGATGTGGCCTTTGTTATTGGTGCAAATGATATAACCAATCCAGCTGCCAAAACAGATACCAGTTCGCCAATCTATGGCATGCCCGTTCTGGAAGTAGAAAATGCGAAAACCATCTTGTTTGTAAAAAGAAGTCTATCACCAGGTTATGCAGGCGTGGATAATGAATTGTTTTATCATGACAACACTTACATGCTTTTTGGAGATGCAAAATCGATGACTGAATCGATTGCAAAAGGCTTGGCAGAAGTTAAATCCTGATAATCATACTCGTTGTGGATCTATCTTGTTTTTCTAAAAGAGTCATAAAATTGTTCTGACTCTGATTCCCGGGTGTCTTTCTGGGGAGAAAAAGTGGAGCTATAAAGGATTGCTCTTGGTAATTAGGGAGTGTTTTTTTGCTTTTTTATTTGACTTAGGGGTTTTACATGTTACGAAAAATTAGAAATTGTTTGTTATGCACAGTTGTATTATTTAATACTACTGGCTGGGCCGCTACTTATACTCTAGCGCCCAACTATGAAAGAAAAATCGAACTACCTGCAAATGTTCCACAAATTATGCATAATCCCATGATTTGGAAGGTTACAGCAAAATGTACAGTTAGCTCCGAAGATAGCGCTAATGTAATTATAGTTTTAGGGAAAAACAAATCTGGCTCTGTTAACGGCAAACCCATTTCTGAAGGTGAGACCTTTCCAGTCCTTGTTCACCCTCTTGAAGTTCTAACAATTGTCGCTGAGCCAGGTGCCAAAGTTCAACTTACCAACGCTGGTCCGCATACAGTGAATGCGCATTGTTCAGCTTAAATCTGAACTTATTATCAGGCTGAATCGCAACTTGGCGACTCCTGTTTTTTTTTGAAAATGATCATGTTGGGTCAATTGACCCAACCTTTATGATCTCTGTTTTGCACATTGCTGCCAGCGCTTAAATTCCCTGCGGATTTTTGATCAGATCCCACTCAACTTTGGTTCTTCTTTCTCTTATTAAATTTGTCAAAGAAATCAGCAAAAATTTTAGTTCTTTTAATAATGATTTCGATAGGAAATTCGCAACTTTAATTATCTCTAATCAATTTGACGTTATTAATTGCCAACATTTGCATTTCTCAAATGATAGTCACTATGAGAATAGTCTTCGAATTCACTGACTTGGACTGTTACCGATCAACAGTTTCAGAACACTTTTCTATAAAGACTTCTATAAAATTTGACTTTTCATTTTTTATTATTTATCGTCGCACCGAATGCAGGATTGTATTTATCCTGAAAGATTAAAATGGATATTAAAAGGAATCGTTTTATGTCTCTAAGCCTCCAACAAATTAATACATACCTTCAAGATGAGCTTTTTGCAAATCGTCAAGATAATAATTTTGTGGATTGTATATATACAACACCTGCTGATCTCGTTAGATATACAATGGCATTGGCGTCTGAAAACCTTAATGACTTAACACATAGTTATCCTACCTCAAAACACCCAATAGTAATAAACGAAACATATGTCGGCCAGATTGATGCAAGAAAATATCTCTGGACAGCTTATATGATATTTGGTAGCCGAAGTAATCGTAAATTTGGCAATGAATCATTATTAATACGTGACAATAATGTTTTTTTGATCCTGAAAATGAACTTGGAGGATTTTGGTCACTATTTTCTAAAAACTCGCTTTACGAAACCGTGTTTAAACATCATTTGACAGAAGATATGTTGAAAATATCTCGAACACCAAGAGCATTTACTGCATTCCTATGGATGAATTCCTAACAGTTGAAGAGCAAATAAATTATGTCAAAGATAAAATCAAAAAGCCTGAAAGGAGAGTCATAATGAAAGAAAAGGAAGAAGCCAGAGAGCTGCCTTTTCCGATTAGATTCTTGAGAGAGAAAGAAGAGGCTAAAAAATTGGAAGAAACCAGGAAGCAACAAATAGCTAAAATGGAAATAGCCAGGGAACGTGAAGAAGCTAGAAAATTGGAAGATGTGAGAAAGCAAGAAATAGTTAAAAAGGAAGAAGCCAGGAAGCAGGAAGAGGTTAGAAAATTAGAATATGCCAAAAAGCAGGAAGAAGCAAAACGTGAAGAAGATAAGCCTATAAAACTACTAGATGCAAGATCACGGGATGACACAGTTTCTTCCAGAAGACATGAAAATGCAGCAAAAGGTCTTGAGAAGCGGAAAAATTTAGCACAAAACGAAGTGGAAATTAGAACATTGCACGGCCGTCTTATAGAAGAGATTAAAAAATGTCCCCCAAGCCTGGAAGAAATTAAAACTATTCTTATGAAAGGTGCTGATATTAATTTTTTAGATAAAAAGTTCCAATCACATACTCTTTTAATGACAGCTATTGCTTATCAGAATGACCATATTGCCGAATATCTATTAAACCATGGCGCCAATCCACTTGTAGAAAATATCTACGGTGAAATAGCCAGTGATTTTGCCGCATGTAATTCATCGATCTACACGCTTCTTCGGAAAAGAGAAAGAGAATTACGGTTAGAACTGCTTTCACCTTCTGAGAAATATAGCCTCCTACTGCAAGACTATATTTGTAGCTCTGATGCAAAATTACAACAAATAGAGGAATATCTAGCTTTAGGTGCTGAGATTGATTACCAAAATTTGGATGGTTCCACCGCCTTAATGATTTCAGTAGAGGCACATAATGTTCTTATAGTGGAGTATTTATTAAAGAATGGCGCCAATCCTTTTTTGAAAAATAAATATGGAAAGACAGCTAAATTTTTGTCCTCTCGTAATGATGAATTTTTTCAGTTACTTAAAGGCTATGAATTTTTATTTGCAGCTATTGAAGATAATCATTTTATGATGAATGCTTTGCTTAAGGCAGATAAAAGCATCATTGATTTCCAAGGAAAGGATGGTTATACAGCACTTTTAATTGCTACTGAACTAGGTGCGCAAGAGACCATTGAATTCCTATTGGAGCAAGGAGCTGATGCGGCTATCACTTGTGATGATGGTAAGGGAATAATGGAATTGACTAATGATGAGTCGATCCTAGCCTTGTTTTTGCAAGAACAGGAGGAAGATGTTGTTGATGAGAATTTTGAAGCGCCAAAGAGATACAGTTTCTTTGATTATTTAAACAAATTTGAGTCATCAAGCGATGACATTAAAGAATGTGAACAATACCCTTTATAAACTCTATAACAGTTCGGCTGGCAAGTTTGCACAACAATAAAAATTGGAATAGAAAATGGATAAAAACCAAGGTTTGATTGAGGTAGCTAAAAGCATAACACCAAAAATTCGCTATCTAAAAAAGCTTCTTTCCGAAGGTGCTGACATAAATTATAAAACTAAAGAAAATGGATGCACTCCGCTGATGCTTGCAGTAAAAGGTAAGCACGATCGAATTGCCGACTATCTTTTACGTCAAGGTGCAGATCCCTTGATAAGAAATCATGAAAATAAAATTGCCAGTGAAATAGTAAAATCCACCGACACTATTTATCCAGTGCTTAAAGATTTTGAGTTGATCTTCGCTGTTTTGAATAATGATTTGTTGACAGCAGAGGCAGTTATTCAATCAGGGGCACTTATTAATTTTAGGGATGTTAATGGGTACACAAGTCTAATGCACGCGATAGAGAACAATTTTGAAGAGATGGTTAAGCTTCTTTTATTAAAAGGAGCTGATCCAGCACTAAGACTTGAAAATGGGCAAAGTATGTTTAATTTAAGCGATAATCAAACTATACATATAGAGTTAGAAAATGCACTGAGTTGGGCTAAAGGCCCTTCCCCAACTAAAGAAAAAAAAATACATTGTTTTTTTACGAACCATTTTTAAATCCCAAATTTGTGCAAAATCAGGAATTTAATGGAATTAGGAAGATATTATGACAATTACTATTTCTAAAACTTTACTTGCTGAAATAAGCAAGGATATGCCGCAATTATCAAAAATAGAACAGTATCTTTCTGAGGGAGCTGATATTAATTACCAATCCGAAGAGGACGGGTACACTGCATTAATGCTTGCTGTTGATAGAGATGATGAGCCCTTAGTTAATTATCTATTAATACAAGGTGCAAATCCCTTAATCCAAAATCACCATAAAGAAAAAGCCAGTGATATCGCCCTAAGCCACTCACCTATTTATCAACTCCTTAAAAATTATGAGTTCTTGGCTGCAGCAGCAACCCTCGATATTCCTGCTGTTAAGGCTGCGCTCAATTCGGACGTTGATGTCAATTTTCAAGGCCAAGGTGGTTACACTGCCTTATTAATAGCCGTTGAAGAGAGCTGTATTGAAATAGTCGAATTTTTATTGAGACATGGAGCTGATATTAATTATCAGGAAGAGGATGGTTACACAGCCTTGATGATTGCTGTTAAAAACAAGGATGAACAGTTGGCAACCTTTTTAATTCAACAAGGGGCTAATCTCTTTCTTAAAAATCATTTGCAGCTAACAGCTAGTGATTTAGCCGAACCTAATACCGCACTTTATAAACTTCTTAAAAATCATGAGCTTTTACTCGCTACCCAATTGGAAGATAGTGAGAAAGTTAAAGACGCTTTAGCAAAAGGAGCAGATATTAATTTTCAAGGTAGCGGTGGGTATACGGCTATCATGATAGCTGTGAAAAACAATAGTCTTAACATGGTAGAACAACTGATTATTTATAAACCTAACTTTTATCGAAAAACGGATGAGGGGTTCAGTGTTAATAGTTTCGTGCAGGATGATTTGATTCAGCATACATTACATCTCTGTAAACCACTTACTCATGAAGAGAAAGTAGCTTTTTTAGAAGCCATGAGCATCAATTGGAGTGAGGATAAGGAGGATGAGGAGCGTTTTGAACGTGGCCGTTTAAAGATGCTTGCAGACAAGAAGGGACAGCCTTTTAATCTAAGTCAGTTACAGTTTAGCTGTATGAATCCTCCAGCCTCTGAAGAAGAGATTGAAGCATTACAAGATTATATCGGTCACCCTTTACCGGAATTATATAAAGAGATTTGTCGTCATTTTAATGGCGGAAACCCTAAACTTTGTTATTACGATGACGAAGATGGGGGCTCGGATACGAAAAATATTGGCTATTTCTTTCAACTGAATACTGATAGAAAAAAAAGCGGTAATATTTGGAATATTATTGACAATTTTAGCTCTGAATTAGCGAGAGATGTTTTACCTTTTGCTGACGATCGTTATGCACGACTAAGTATTTTTTATCTTAAGTGGGAGGCTGGCAAAGTACAGGTATGGCGGCTTCTTTATGGAGATTTAGCGGCTGCAATGGATGAGGATGAGTTCGAAGAACGTGGTTATGTTCATGTATTGATAAATGAATCATTTGATGCCTTCTTGGAGTCTTTGTATGCAATTGAAGAGTGAGATACTAGATTATCCAATAATGCCTAGAGCTTATAGCATTTATTTTGAAGTGCATTTGCTTAAATATGATTTTGGTAAAAGACGGGGAAAGCATAATGCAATTTGTAATCAACAATTACTATCTCATTTGGAAGTACTAAGTAATGAAGGCATTGAACTAAGTGAGAAGATAAGTAATGCTGTTCTTATAGAAACTATTAAAATGAATCCACAAGATCATCCCCATGAAAGTTTAACCTGGCATCATTGCCATAGCCAAAATATGATAAATAATGTGACGGGACTTACGCATTTAGTCTCTAGTGAACAACACAAAAGTAAATGTTTTAGTGCACTTTTTCACCCTTGTAAAAAAGGGGGTTATTATGAATGGGCCGTCCCGTCAGGCGCTCCATGGGACAAGCCTAAAGGTTATCCTGACAAGGTCTCTAAAAATGAAATTCCAACACTGCCTGCACACGGCTTGGCGCCTGCTTTATTAGTAGCAGTTGGAACTAATAACCATGAAAAACTCAATTTGGTTCTGGCTCGTGCGAAAAATCTCAAACTTTCCGCAGATGCATTAACTACCCTTGTAACGCAAGCTTATCAAGTGGGGCTTAGTAAAAGGCAGGAGACACTGCTTCATATAGCCACAATGCATGGCAATATGGCTCTTCTTGATCCTTTGTTAAATTACTTCACTAAGCTTCCTCATTTCTCCAAATTAGTTGATTCAAAAGGCAATACTGCTGCACATATTGCAGCTAAGAGAAATCGTGATGCGGCTCTGCAAAAATTAAAAGAGCAGGGTATCGATTTAACGATAAAAAATAAAAAACTACAAACCGCATATAGTATTGCACAAGCATTAAATCATCAAAAATGTATAGATCACTCTCAGCCTGGGACCCACGCAGCAACGTCAGAAGAGGATAAAATTCCAGATAAAAAACGCGAGCTTTTGGCAAAGCCCAAACGTGATCCACAGTTTGTTTACGGAGCAAGTTCAAACAATGTATCTCAAGCATCAACATCAACAGAAAATCAAGAACCTCGAAAGACTTACAGAGAGCGTATAGGATTAAAGCCTATGACTGATGCCAGGCGTGAAGAGATACGAATAAGCAATGCGGAGTTTAGGAAACAACGAATAGAGCTTGAGCAACAGCACACCAATGGGAAGTTTCCGGCATGCCTTCCATTGCCAAAAAGCGAAGAACCACGCAAAACATACAGCGAGCGTATAGGATTAAAGCCTATGACTGATGCCAAGCGTGAAGAGATACAAAAAAACAATATTGAAAACCCCTTAAAATTGAAGTCAGTAAAATACTCTGTGAAAGAATCTTCTAGTATACAGAAAAAAATTACCCCATCCCTCACAGTATTTCCTCCTAAAAAATCCCCTGAGAATCCTCAAGAAACATCTCAACAAGAAAAGAGAAAACAACTACAAAGACAAATTTTACAACGGCAATTAATTCAACAAAAAGAGCAAAAAAAGACGGATCTACAGGTAAAACAACAAGCCAGGTTTCAAGATCAAAAACATGTCGAGACCCGGCCAAAACAACAAATTCAATCTCAAGAGCGAAAACGAGTTGCACTCTCGCAGCAAAAACCAGATCGACTTCAGATACAACAACGCGCCCAGCCACAGCAAAGCCAACAACGGGCACAGCCACAGCAGCAACGAATCCAGCCTCAACAACAACGAATCCAGCCTCAACAGCAACGAATCCAGCCTCAACAGCAAC
>JACCSX010000293.1 GCA_013812775.1 Tatlockia sp.
TCAGAGAAGTTGCCCTTGATTTGGAAGAAGGCGCAGATATGATTATGGTGAAGCCCGCTATGAATTATCTGGATGTTATCTTTAGGGTAAAACAAAATTTTCCAGAGATACCACTTTGCGCCTATCAGGTAAGCGGTGAATATTCCATGCTTAAAAATGCAGCAGCCCAAGGCCTTATTAATGAAGAGCACGCTATGATTGAAAGTTTATTAGCCATCAAACGCGCCGGTGCTGATTTTATTATTTCCTATTTTGCTAAAGATTTTGCCAGGCTAGTAGCCCGGAAATGAGCAGAACAAATCCAGTTTAATCAGGTAGCACAATCTGTGCTACCTGATTCTTTGTCTATATCTAATTATTTTTTTCTAAATAAGCATCAATGGGGGGCCGCCAAAGAAACCTTCCTCCCAATACAATGAACAATTATCGCACCAATTACCGCAAAGATAGGAATAACGCTCAGGGCATATTGATAGGTGTTAAAGTCATAGGACCTAAGTCCAGCATTTTGTGAGCCCGTCCAGAATAAATCCATTAGCTTACCAATTGTAGAATGGAAGAAAGAACCACCAAGCATATTAATGCAATTTAAAAAGGCAACTGTGATGCCTAAATATTGCGGCGCTACTAATGAGGAACCTACCGCAAAAACCAAAACCTGATAACAGCAGAAAATTCCTGTTAAAAACAATAATAAGGAGAGCAACCACCATTGATGAATATAATGTGAAAGTAATAATCCAAAAATCAGCGCTATGGCAAATCCTGACAGGCTGATAGCGTGATAATTACCTATCTTTTTAGCCAATAATGCGAGGAGAGGCCCGCCAAAGATCATTCCAAAAAAGATGCTTGATACTAATAAGGCAGCATCGCCTTTATTTAAGTCATAAGCGGTCATCAAATAAGGGATTCCCCACACATCAGCAAATCCTTCCAGTGAGCCGACCATTAACATATTGGCAATTGCGAGTAGCCACAGTATTTTTGAAGAAAGCAAAATTGAAAAATCTACTTTAGTTTTTTGTTCAGGCTGCTGTGTATTTTCTAGCGGCGAGCGCAGAGTAAGAAAAGTTAAACAACCAATAAGAATTGCCACAACAGACAAGCCTAAAGCCACAGGCCGCCAACTGTAGGTTGCTATCAAAATGCTCACTGGTTTTCCACCATAAATCGCTCCCATCAGCGCCACGCTGAAAGAAAACCCAATCATTCCCGCATATTGAGTGAGTTTAAACCATTCAGACACCACTTTTGAAACAGCTAAAAACCCTACTGCAGAACAGGCTCCTATTAAAAACCTACTGAATAGAGCTAGATAAAAATTATTAGTATAGGTAAAAAGCAGCATGGCCAGGCCGCAGGAAACAGCAAAAAGAAAGACCATCTTTCTTGCGCCAAATTTATCGAGCAACATTGCAACGGGTATTTGCATACCTGCGTAACCATAATAATAAAAAGCAGCAAGCAGACCAAAACCTGTGGCATCTATAGAAAATTGCGCCATTATGGGTTGCATCATTAAGCCAGGCCAAAGGCGTAGGATAAATTGATATGTAAAAAACAAAAGTGGAAAAAGCCACATAAGATAGGGCAAAAAAGATCGTTGACTAAGCATGTTAAACCCCATTAAGCTGGTTATTTTTAAGAATTTAAGATGGAAAAATGTAATAAGAGATGAGATCGGCCTTAGCCGATAATATTCTGGAGAATAATGAAGTTAAGCTTTGAATTAATCATGTTAAATACTACAGCGATTAGATTTTTACAGAATACACTAAGTTTTTTTTTTGATCAATAACTCTGTCTAAGTCACTACCTTGAAAAGCCAAGAAAAATCAACCTAAAAAAACCACGCAAAGGCGTGGTTTATGTTTAGTAGAGATTGCACTTTACCTGGCAAATATCTGCTCTAGAAATTACTTGGAATAAACAACAACGGGCTGATCCAAAGTCCAAACTGCTTGTATGCCAAATAAATCGGCATGTGCCTTAATACCAGCATTTACAATATACTGACTGGAAGCACCAATTGGATCGGTTCTGTTGATTCTGGCCTGTCCTGCTGAGAATAAATGGGTATAACCAAAATCAATACCAATATTTTGTTTTACCTGGTAATGCGTCCCGATTGAAGCTGCCCATCTGTTAGAGTCGGGTACGCGAATATCCCTGAATTCATCTCTGGTTGGCGTCTGATCATAACCACCACCAACACGCAACATCCACTTGGGATTAACATGGTAATTAGCACCCAGAGCAAAACGCCAGGCGTTACGATAAAACTGCGGCGATTTAGAGTTGACAAAAACTTGACCTGCCATAGGAGCAAAGGCCGCTACTCTATTCAACTCGAGAATTTTCAATGAGTTCCAACCGGTATAGACAACAGATCCCAATAATGCGAATTTTTCAGTTAAATCCTGATAAGCACTTAAGGTAGTTACATCCGGTAGTTTTATAGTGTTTGATTCCAGATCGTCAGATCTAAATTCTGCAGCGGGGCTAGCCGCTAAAATTGTTCTGGAATTAACAACTGGACTTAAATTAGCTAGACGACCCTGAAGAAGACTATAGCCATTAAAATGGTGACGCACTTGCGATTGATAATTTAAACCGATGCGAGTGTGGTCCTCGTTAAACAAAGCCATCAAACCTGCATGGAAACCAACGCCAAAAGAATTCCCTTTATTATTAGAGTATGAATCAAGGGTGAGCGGTGAAACTCTGGCTGCAGTCAATGTATCGGGGGAGCCAAGGACTCGATTTAATCGAACATGTGCGTACTGTAAATCAATACCAGCACCCACGGCAAAGTGTTCTGTAACTCGGGAACCAATTTCAGGAGAAAGGTTAGAGGTCAGTATATTAGAGCTTGTTGCCTGGTAACGCACAGGACCTTTATCATTCCAGTCAGTAGCCAAACCAAAGGGGGCAACCATAGAAAAGCCGATTGTGGTATTAGGTCCTACAGGATAGGCAATATGACCAGAAGGAACATAACCCATTTTTCCGCCAGAGATATTATAAAACCGCTCTCTAAAAGGAGGTATGCCAGTTGAGGAATAAGTACTTATACCGGACAATTTTGCTTTGGGAGAAATTACAACCAAACCTAGTACACCTTCGCGCTGGTGAATCAAAGAAAGACCTGCAGGATTATACCAACCAGTCGATGCATCGGCTGCTTCTGCTGCTATACCGGCAGCATAGTTACCAATAGCCGCTGCACTGCTTTCGGTATACAGGGAAAAGCTCCCTGCATTGGCGACAGTATTTGCCATCATCACAACGACTGCTGCACTGACGATTGTTCTCACGGGTCTTTGCATGCTTCTCACTCCATAATCCTCACATTAAATAATGCATCTGAATTGAAAAACCTCACATGTTAATGGAATTGCATTGATTTTCAAACCGCTGCAAGAAAAAAAACTTAATAAAATCATGTGTCACGCATATAAAATTCAAAATGCATATATTGCATTCATAATGGAAGTTTAATGACTTATCATCCCATAAATAGCTACTTGTCAATCTCATACAGTCCATGGTAATGTGTTCTTTTTTTGCTCGGAATCTTATGCAACAGCTCATTACCAAATTTGGCGGCACTAGCGTCTCCTCCTTACAAACCTGGGAAAACATTGCTGCAATTACAGAACAGCATTTAGCAAACGGCGTACAGCCGGTAATAGTTTGTTCTGCCCTGACTAAAATATCCGATAAACTTGAAAAAGCCATTGAGGCTGCTCTGCTAAATCAACATCAGAATATTGAAGCTGAGATCAGCCAAGGTTATTTCGAACTGGCAAAAGCCCTGGATGTCTCAACAGATCTCATTGCAATGGAGTTAAGTCAGTTAGAGCAATGGCTTAAGGGTATTGCTCTTTTAAAAGAAGCACCGGCTAAAACGCGGGCGCAGGTTTTGAGTCTTGGTGAGCTAATGATGACTCGCCTCGGTCATGCTTTTCTGCGCAATAAAGGCATCAACTGCCTTTGGTTTGATGTGCGGGAAGCGCTGGTTTCAACACTCATTGCCGGCGGCGACACTTTGAATTATCTGGCAGCACGATGTAACAGCGAACCTAATCCTATACTGAGCAAAAAATTAATTGATTCTGGCGCTGCCGCAGTGATTACCCAAGGTTTTTTTGCAGCAAACCCTCAGGGTGATACCGTGCTATTAGGGCGAGGTGGTTCTGACACCTCAGCCGCTTTACTGGCAGCAATTTTGCAAGCCACTGCCTGTGAAATCTGGACTGATGTTCCTGGAATTTATACCGCAAATCCCTATCAGCTGCCTAACGCCCGACTTCTTAAACAACTTGATTACTATGAAGCTCAGGAAATTGCATCCATGGGCGCTAAAGTCTTACATCCAAATTGTTTACCCCCTGTTCGAACGGCCGGTATTCCGATGATAGTTAAATTCACTCGCATGCCTGAGCATTCTGGTACCAGGATTTCAAATGAAAGTGATGAAAAAGCGCCGCCAATCAAGTCGATTCAAGTTAAAAACAGCGTGATTCTAATCTCTATCGATACGCTTAATATGTGGCAGCAGGTTGGATTTTTAGCAGATGTTTTTAATGCCTTTAAATTACATGGTTTTTCCGTCGATTTACTATCTTCCTCGGAGTTTAACGTCACTCTTTCGCTTGATAGTAATGGCAAACTGCGTGACCGCCCTGCCCTTGATGCCTTAATAGCTGATCTTAATCAATTTGGCCGTGCGAAATTAATTGAAGCCTGTGCTGCGGTCAGTCTGGTCGGACATAATATCCGCACGGTACTCCCTCAATTAGGACCTGCTCTAGGCGTTTTTGAAGCCCAACAAATTTATCTGATGTCTCTGGCATCAAATGATTTGAACCTGACTTTTGTGGTTGAGGAATCCCAAGCCGATAAATTATGTCAAAAGCTTCATAGTCTTTTAATTGAGAACAATCCACAAAGTTTTTATTACTCAAAAAGCTGGCAAGAAGAATTCGGCAATCCGGGTTTGCGAGCCGCTCCCTGGTGGGAAACTGAACGACCGCAATTGCTTGAGCTGGCAGCGCAGAAGTCCCCTTGCTATATCTATCATCGCAAAACCTTCGCTTCGAAAGCCGATGAATTACTAGCTTTAAAATCGATTAATCAATTATTTTATGCCATCAAAGCCAATCCACACCCTGCTATTTTGCAAACACTTTATGCAAAAGGGATTAACTTTGAATGTGTCTCTATTAATGAATTAAAACATGTACTGGCCTTATTCCCTGAGATTGATAAGAAGCGTTTACTTTTTACACCGAATTTTGCTCCAAAAGACGAATATGCCTTTGCTTTTTCCATAGGATGCTACGTGACTGTAGATAATTTATATCCATTGGAAAATTGGCCTGAACTCTTTCAAGATCAAACTCTTTTATTAAGGATTGACCCAGGTAGCGGGGTCGGTCATCACAAATATGTCTGCACCGGCGGCAACGAATCAAAATTTGGCATACCACAGGCTGATTTAGAGCAACTGATAAAAATAATCAAAGAAAACAACATTAAAATCATAGGGTTACACGCACACTCTGGCTCAGGGATTTTAACTCCAGAACTTTGGCAACAAACAGCTCTAATGCTGCAATCCCTAACCTCTCATTTTCCGGATGTCTCAATAATTAATTTAGGCGGTGGCTTGGGAATTGTTGAAAAACCAGGTCAGCAAGCTCTTGATTTGGCTGCTCTGGATGAAGCCCTTGCAGCTATGAAATCAGATTTTAGCAAACTAGCCTTCTGGTTGGAGCCTGGCCGTTTCTTTGTTGCTGAAAGTGGGGTAATTCTTGCCAAGGTTACCCAATCCAAGGAGAAAGGAAAAATCCGTTTCATCGGCATTGAAACCGGGATGAATAGCTTGATAAGGCCAGCGCTCTATGGGTCCTATCATGAAATTGTCAATTTGAGTCGGTTGCAAGAGGAAAAAACTGATTTCGTCCATATCGTCGGCCCAATTTGCGAATCGGGTGATACCCTTGGCTATGACCGATTATTACCAAAAACCTTTGAAAATGATGTGATTTTGATTGCTAATACTGGCGCTTATGGTCACTGCATGAGTTCTAACTATAATCTTAGGTTACCGGCGCAGGAAATTATATTAGACTAGGCTTTTGACTTTTGATGAGTTGGGTTATTTGACCCAACCTACGCCCGAGCTCCCCGAAAGGGCCATAATGAGTACACCATGCTAACAGACAGCCTGCAACGCGCCCAAGCTACTGATCCAAAGCGATCATATATTGTTCAAGCTCCGGCAGGTTCCGGGAAAACAGAGATTTTGACCCAACGATATTTGAGATTATTGGGGACTGTTAAAGTTCCGGAACAAATTGTGGCCCTTACCTTTACTCGCAAAGCAGCCAGTGAAATGCGTGAACGCATAATACTGGCCTTGCAAAAGGTTGCTGCAGGCGTTAAGGCAAGCACAGCTCATCAGCAACAAACTTATGATTATGCAGCGCTTGCTTTAGCACGTTCCGAAGAACAAAATTGGCAGCTTCTCGATCAATCTGGACGCTTACGGATAGTAACGATTGACTCCTTATGTCAAATGCTCTCTCAAGCTATTCCCCTGCACGAGCAACAGATTTCTTATGCCCAAATAAGCGATCACCCCACTGTCCATTATAAGAATGCAGCTCGTGCTTGTTTTTCCTATGCGCTTGCAGATAAAACCCTGCAACCGGCTTTGAAATGTTTGCTTATGCATTTGGATAATCGTCAGGATAAATTGCTTAATTTATTTAGCGCCCTCTTGGCAAATCGCGAACAGTGGCTCCCTTCTTTATATCTTGCCCGCGAGCAAAAAAAATCAAACTATGAGCAAATGTTAGACTTTATAGTGCAGCATGAATTGGCGCGGTTTCAGGAATCTGTTCCTTTCGTACTACGCGAGGAATTATGTAAACTTGCAGCTCAAGTGGTGGCCATTGAAAACAAACCTGAATCCTCTCGATTCTTTTTAAGAAACTGGCAGGCTTTCAATCAAATTGACAGAAACATTGCCGCAGGTCTAGCCTCTTTGCTACTGACTACTGAGGATAAATTAAGAAAGGGCTTTGATCACCACGTGGGGCTTAAGCGCGGTGCCTGCGATGATCATCTGTACTCTAAACTCAAGACAGAGTCTAAAGCACTGTTTGCTGAGCTGGAATTGCTGCCCGATATTGTTGAAACATTAATTAGCGTTAAAAATCTGCCAGAACCTCTATACGACCCTGAGCAATGGGAGGTTTTACAAGCATTGTTTAGTTTATTGCCTGTACTGGTTGGGCATTTACAACTGTTATTTTCTGAACAGAATAAAGTCGATTTTGCAGCGATTTCACAACAAGCTCTTAATGCCCTCGGCGATGAGGACGAGCCTACGGATTTAGCCCTTTATCTTGATAGCAACATTCAGCATTTGCTGGTCGATGAATTTCAGGATACTTCGATACAGCAATTTCAATTATTAACAAAATTAGTACAGGGTTGGGAACCGGATGATGGTAGAACCTTGTTCGTTGTTGGTGATCCGATGCAATCCATTTATCGTTTTCGTCAAGCGGAGGTAGGTCTTTTTTTAAAAGCCAGACAAACCGGTATTGGGCCAGTTTTACTTTCAAGCTTAGAGTTATGTTGTAATTTTCGCTCGACAGCCACTATTGTAAACTGGGTCAATAACCAGTTTAAAACTATTTTCCCACAAAATGACGACATTGAATCTGGCGCGATTTCCTTTCATTCCTCCGTTAATGTGCAGGCAGATTCTGAAAATTCCTTTGTCAAAGCCTGGCAACTGCCAGATCGCATTCAAGAAGCTCAGGCTTTAGTTAAATTTGCAGTCGAGGATTTGCAAAATCATCCCAATGATCAGATTGCTATCCTTGTTCGTTCCCGTAATCAATTAACCGAGGTCATGTCAGTTTTGCGCGAGCAACAAATACCTTTTCAAGGCGTAGAAATTGAACTTTTGGCAAAACTGCCACATCTTCGCGATATCTGGTCATTGACGCAAGCCCTTCTTCTCCCTGCAAACCGCCTGGCTTGGTTAGCTTTGCTACGTAGTCCTTTCTGTGGTCTGAGTCTTGCCGATCTTTATGTAATTGCAAATTTTGACAAAAGAAAATCTATTTTTTATGCTCTTTCCAAACTGGAGCTCCTGACCAATTTGAGTGAGGATGGGCGTTTTCGCGCTCATTTCATCTATGCAGTTCTTAAAGATGCGCTTGCCTGCCGTCATCAGCAGGCCACCGTTGACTGGATTGCCACTACTTTGAAAAGCTTACATGGCGATTTAATTCTCGACGAAACACAGCAAGGTGATTTGGAGCAGTTTTGGTTAGAGCTTGAACGTTTTACGCAAGCCGGTGAATTACCGGATTTGAATGAGTTTAAGAAGAATTTTGACAAACTTTATTCAAAACGGGTGACCCGTTCACGCCTGCAGGTTATGACAATCCATAAATCAAAAGGCTTGGAGTTCGATTGCGTCATTTTGCCAGGGTTAAGCGCCACCTCACAAACAAAGGAACAGCCTTTATTACGCTGGTTAAAGCTGCCAAGTCAGGAACATAATGATCTCTTGCTTGTTTCCCCCCTTAAAGCGGCCTATCGGCAAGAATGCCGGGTTTACAATTATCTTGCTAAACTTGACGCTGAAAAGGACAGCTATGAATTACAACGACTGTTGTATGTAGCTGCAACTCGCGCCAAAAAAAGACTTTGCCTTTTCGATAGCCAGATAAAGGAAAGAAAAAAATCTTTTCGTAACTTATTAAAAAATCAGGAATTTTTATCAATGGATGGGAATCTGACTCAAGAAAGATCTCAGCAAGAGTTAGCGCCTCTTTTAAGGTTGCCTAAAGATTTTTATCTTAATTTGCCTTTAAACCCAGACGCGCAGACAAATCAGTTCCAAAACCTTCCACCTGAGTCTAATGCACGTCAATCTGGTATTATTATCCACGAATTGCTGCAGTGGATCTGCGACAATCATCCCGACAATATCGATGATTTACCCTGGCCCATGGTATTAAATCAATTTAGAGGTTTAGGTTTTAGTCAACAGGAGCAAACAGAGGCCAGCACCTCCCTGCGTAGGCAGATAACTAATTTATTCAAGGACCCGGTCGGTCAATGGCTGTGCAAGGCACATGAAGATGAACGTAATGAGTATGAGCTACTTGTCAATGAGCAGGGCCTAGCTGCTACGCGGATCATTGACAGAACCTTTATTGCGGATGGACTGCGTTGGATAATTGATTTTAAAACTGGCAGCAACGAAGATCAAATTCAAGAGAACCATCGTCAGCAGGTCAATTATTATGCTGAATTATTGGCAAATAAAGTCTCGGAACCAATCCGTTGTGGACTTTATTATCTTGCAAGCGGCAATTGGGTTCAATGGTCCTATCTTGCCACAGCTATGAGTGAAACTAACCTGGATTTGAAACAATGAATATAGAAAAAACGCTCAATGATATACTTGCTACCACCCCAGATGAACTTCTGGGATTAACTGCAAAACAAATGGGAATCAAAGCAAAGTTTAACACCGTAGGAAAACAACTACACCTGGATTTGGAAGCAGGAATTCCAACTAAAGATCTCGAATCCAGCTTGCTACCGGCACTGGAAAAAGCCTGCAAGCAGACCTTATCTGACTATCAGGTACAAATAACCTTAAAGCAGTTCATCAGAGCCCATCGCACGCAATTTGCTGGTAAAGGTCTTCGCGGCGTAAAAAACACGATTGCTATTGCTTCAGGTAAGGGTGGGGTTGGTAAATCAACCGTCGCAGTCAATTTAGCGATTGCTCTTGCTCGCAACGGCGCCAGAGTTGGTATTCTTGATGCTGATATTTATGGTCCTTCTGTACCTCTCATGCTTGGCAAAACAAAACCCGTGGAAATTAAAGATGACTATTATTTACCAGTATTAGCACATGGCATCCAAGCGATGTCGATTGGTTATCTAACCGATAGCGAGCAAGCACTAATCTGGCGCGGCCCCATGTTGGCCAAATCACTAATCCAGATGCTTGATATCACCCTTTGGGATGAACTGGATTACTTGTTTATAGATCTACCACCGGGTACTGGCGACATTCAGTTAAGCCTGGTGCAAAAAATCCCTTTAACAGGCGCTGTCATTGTCACGACTCCACAAAATGTAGCCACTCTGGATGCACAAAAAGCAATAAAAATGTTTGCAAGAACAAATATTGATGTCTTGGGTCTGGTGGAAAATATGTCTTTACATATTTGCAGTCAATGCGCTCACCAGGAAGCCATATTTGGCAGCGGCGGCGGTGAGAAACTAAGCGACTCATTTAAAGTTGAATTACTTGGACAATTACCCTTGGATAGCCGTATTGGCAGCCAATGTGATGAGGGCCAACCCACAGCTACTCAGAGTCCCAGTGAGTTGACCAAGCCTTTTATGCAAACCGCCATGCGCACGGCGATCGCTTTAGCCGGAAAACCTTTAAACTATGCTGATAAGTTTCCGGATATTGTTGTGGAGTGAGTTTAGTACCCCTCATCCGCCCTTCGGGCACCTTCTCCC
>JACCSX010000298.1 GCA_013812775.1 Tatlockia sp.
TTACTTTTATACTTATTATAACAGCGTGAGACCTCATTCACATAACAAGGGCTTAACTCCGAATGAAATAGAAACTAATTATTGGAATTTCTCCAACTCCGTGGCCAAAATTACTTGACCACTACACATTTCATACTTATGAAGATAAAAACGGTGTCCAAAAATTAGAAATTTTGTTAGAACTTGATGATGACATTGAGATGTTTAATAATGAAGGCGCTCAGGCTTATGCGCATGACTTAATTTCTAAACTGGCCTCTTTGAATCAGGATTTCCGTTATCAATTGGAAAGTCTGGATGAGGGAACTGATTTGCCGGTGGTTCGATTCTTCACCCGCGGTCAAAGCCCAATCAGTGAGGCTGGCGGCCACCGCAAGCAAGTACTGGTATTCCAGAAAGAAAATCTGCCGGAAGATTATCACTTTCCTGAATCAGAGGATTGCAATAAAGCTGTAAGCCTTCAGATGGAACCCTCTATATTAAGGGTAAATGCGCAATTTGAAATTTAATATAAAAACTGTTGACGTTGACTACCGACTTACCGCGGTTTATCCCTGAGAGATCCACAGGAAATTAAAACCCCTACGTACCGCGCTTTATGCGCGGTATCCAGAACGATGAACCCTCTTAATCAGAGTCTTTGCGCCCCAAGGAATATACTCTGGATAGCGCGCATAAAAGCGCGGTATGTAGTGTTCATCTAGATTAAGAAGCTTGAAAGCGATGTCTCAAACCGTCGATATATCGATGCCGACTTACCGCGGTTCATCCCTTAGAGATCCACAGGAAATCAAGACGCCCATACCGCGCTTTATGCGCGTTATCCAGAACGATGAACCTTTTTAATCAGAGTCCTTTCGCCCCCACGGAATATCCTTTGGATACCGCGCATAAAGCGCGGTACGTAGGTAGTTAAGGATGGTTAATTCATAAACGAAAAGTTATATGCAAATTTCGTGTGGAACTCTCAGGGACAAGCCGCGGTATCCAGTTGATACTTATATCAGGCACATATTTCTTCATATAAATCGCGCCATTTTGGATTAAAATCTTCGATTAAATTGAGTTTCCACTTTCTGCACCAATTTTTGAAACGCGCTTCACGTCTTGCAGCTTCTAAATACGTATGATGTATCTCATAATAGACCAGCATATGTACATTATATTTTGCTGTAAAGCTGCTGGGAATCACTAGATTTTTATGTTCCCAAACTCGTCTGATAAGATCTGATGTTGAGCCGACATAAAGAGTTCCATTTCTCTTGCTAGCTAAAATATATGCATAAAATGCCTCTTTCATACTGCTTCCTTGATGGTAGATACTAACCCTAGATAGGACGGGTGGAGTATTGGACTGTGTACATTATATCCATAAAATACGAAAGATTTGAGTTTATCTAGAGATCTCCTGGATACCGCGCATAAAGCGCGGTACGTAGGTCTTAAGTATTGTTCTTTCAAAAATTTAAGTTATATGCAAATTCTCAGGGTTTATCCGGGGTATCCAGTTTGAAGTATAAAGTATCTACAATTCCTTAATCCCCTCCTCCTGACAAAAACAGCAAAAGCGCTTTCTGAACATGCAATCGGTTTTCACTTTGCCTAAAAATCGCCGAAGCCGGTGAATCGGGTAAGGTGGGGGATACTTCCTTGCCGCGTTCCATTGGCATGCAATGCATAAAGATTGCTTCTGGTCTTGCCAGAGCCATTAACTTTTCATTCACCTGAAAACCTGCAAAGCGTTCTTCAGCTCTTTGATCCTCAAAGCCCATCGAGGTCCAAACATCGGTATAAAGCGCATGTGCATTTGCGGCCGCGCTTTCTGGGCTCCTGTGGCAATGAATTAATTGTTTTGCCTTAACCAAACTTTCAGCAAGAATCTGACCATTGGGCTGATTTGCCTCTGGGCAGCAATAATTTATTTGTACGCCCATTTGTGGCGCTAGCTGCAGCAGGCTATGTAAAATATTATTGCCGTCACCAATATAGGCCAGGGTCAAACCCTCTAATTGTCCAAAATATTCTTGCAAAGTGAGCAAGTCGGCAAGGATTTGACAAGGATGATGCAAGGCCGATAAACCATTTATAATAGGAACCGTCGCATGGGTTGCCATTTCTGCTAGGTCCTTGTCATCGTGAGTTCTTATCATGACAAAGTCGCAATAACCATTTAAAACCCGGATCAGGTCGCGAGGCTCTTCCGATTTTCTGGTCGAAGAGACTGATTCAATTGCGGTTCCACCTAAACTTTGGATGGCTCTGGTAAAACTTAAGCGTGTTCGAAAGGATTGTTTCTCAAAAATCATGGTTAAATTTTTATCCAAAAGTGATTCTGAGAATCTGGCCGGATCTTGTTTAAGCCTGGTTGCCAGCTCAAGGATAGCGACAAGCTCTGTGTTGCTCAATTCTAAACCCGTCAATAGATGCCGCGTTTTGGAAGGATGTTGTATTTGCTTATATAGAGTTTGCAGGGGTTTGATTTCTACAGTGGATTCTTTGGTTTTTAGCAAGGAATTCACAATCATTTTTGCCGCTTCATAAGTCGAAACATAGGGCAGATTGTGTTGCAGGGCGTAGGATAAAATATCTAAAGATCCATCGATAGCTATGACAAAATCCGGCTTCTCAGGCTCATCAAGTTTATTCAGAATCTTAAAACCGCCTAGGGCTAATTTCTCATATAATTCATCACTAGCATCCAAGCCTGAAACTAAAACCGATTGACCAAGACTGAAATCATGGCCAGCAGCAATTTGTGCTTTCAAAAAGGCTTCATAAGCCCTGCTTCCGATTCCCATAACCTCACCCGTTCCCTTCATTTCGGGGCTCAAAACAGGCGAGGAGCTGCTAAATTTACGAAAGGGCAATACTGCTTCTTTCACACAATAATAGGGCATAATCACAGGCGTTAAGCATCGTTGTTCCTTGAGTGTTTTGCCAAGCATGCAATTAACTGCAATTTCTACTAAAGGAATGCCTGTCGCTTTGCAAATAAAAGGCGTGGTTCTAGAAGCTCTTGGGTTCACTTCTATTAAGAAAACCTCAGAGCCTTTAACTGCAAATTGCACATTCATTAAGCCTTTCAATTGCAGAGCTTGAGCCAGGACTTTAGTTTGATGATGAATCAAATTAATTATTGCTGGCGACAAACTATAAGGTGGAGTAATGCAGGCAGAATCGCCAGAGTGGACTCCTGCTGCTTCAATGTGCTCAAGGACTGCCGGAATAAAAACGTCCAGGCCATCACTGACTGCATCAACCTCGACTTCAACTGCTGAGCCAAGAAATTCTTCTAACAAAATCGCATGACTATTTATTTTAAAAAGCCTGCTAAGTTTTTCTTCCAGCAGCGTTTTATCAGTAACCACTTCCATGCCACGACCGCCTAATACAAAGGAGGGTCGAATAATTAAAGGGAATTGCAAATCCTGCAAAGCTTCTTCAAGCTCGTTGAGGCCATTAATGGCCTTATTTTTAGGTTGCTTTAAACCTAGGGTGTGTAGGAATTGGCTGAATTTATCGCGATCTTCAGTGATATTGACGATAACTTCATTTAAACCTAATAAAGTGACCTGTGCCTGATGCAGTCCTTCCAGCAAATTTAAAGGCGTTTGACCACCAAATTGGAGAGCTACCGCATCCGGTTTTTCTTTCTCAATCAGATCTAATACCTTTTCATAAGTTAGCGGTATGAAATAAAGTTTAGAGGCAAGATCATAATCTGTTGAAACAGTTTCCGGATTACAATTCACCATAATGGTTTCAAAGCCTGCGGTATTAAAGGCTTG
>JACCSX010000069.1 GCA_013812775.1 Tatlockia sp.
GTTTTGGTGTCAGTAGCTGGAGCTTGAACGGCAGGGGCCGGTGCTTGAACGGCAGAAGCTGGGGCTTGTTCACCTCTAACTGGAGCTTGAGTACTAGTGGCTGGTGTTTGTGTGCCAGGTGCTGGTACTTCTGTAGTTACCACGGCTAGTTGCAATTCTTGCTTTGTTGCCGTTAGCAACTCATTAGAAGAGACTGCGCTAACTTGGTCGCCATTCTCTTCAGCATAGGCTGTTGCACTTAAAATAGTCATTAATCCTGCACACAGCATGGATTTTTTCATTGATAACACTCCTTGAATTAAAAGTAATCTAACAACTCGGCCACAAGACCCGCAGCGAGTCGTGCAGTTTTTTGCTCCTCATCCAAAGGTGGCGAGAGCTCAGCTATATCAAGACCTATCACTTTGCCAGTTTGCAGGATGTATTTCAACAAGGGCAGTGTTTGCCAGGGTGTTAAACCCATTGCTTGCGGTGCGCTGACGCCGGGTGCAAAACATTCAGCAAATACATCAAGACAAAGGCTCAAATAGATATAGTCATGATTTAACATGAAATTATCCAGAAAAGTGCTTTGCCATGCAAAGCTTTCTTTATTAATTTGTTCTGTGGTCAAATAAGAGACATTTAACTCTTTGGCACAATCAAACAGACTTTGCGTATTGGCACTACTTTGAATACCGATACAACAATAATCAAAAGGCAATTGATTTTGCAGGCAATAGGTTGCGATTTGTCGAAAAGAAGTGCCGGAAGTGGAATAATCCTCTTTAGAGAAACGTAAATCAAAGTGTGCATCAAAGTTGATAATGCCCAATTTTGGATAATGGCAGGTTAAACCTGAGAAATGGCCCCAGGCTATTTCATGGCCACCACCAAAGCCTAGAGTTTTATAGCCAAGTTGATGGCAATGGTTAATCATTCTGGCAAACTGCTCTTGTGCAAGCTCCAGGTCTTTATTACAGACAATATTGCCAATATCAATAATCCGTTTTGGCGAATGACAGGCAAGTTTAGCAAGTTGCTCACGCAGTTTTACAGGTCCATATTTAGCGCCGATACGCCCCTCATTTCGGCTTATCCCTTCGTCACTGCAAAATCCGAGAATAATTGTTGCCGGCCTGGATTTTTTTAAACTTTGCATGTTTAGATCAAGTAAATCAACCTGCTGAAAAAAACGTTCACCGGGCAGGCTGTCTTTTCGTCCTTGCCAGATAGAGGGCTTTGTCGCTTCGTAATTTAGTAGATTAAATAGCATGTATTTCCTGGAAGATGAGGGGAGTTCTTTAAAAGATAATAGATCGCTATAGAGCTATTTGCACACTATTGCTCTAAAATCGTGCCAATTATAGGTAGGTCTGCTATTATCGCCACATTTTAATTAGCACGATGGGTTTGGTGATAGACCTCATCTTTTAGGGAGATCGAATGTTTCTGATCACTGGCGGAGGAAGTGGAATTGGCCGTGCCTTAGCTCAGGCTATGGCAGAAAAAAACAGAAAAGTGCTGATCGTTGGACGACGTGAAAATTTACTCGCAGAAACAGCCTCTTTTTCGTCCCTAATCAACTATCTTCCTGCGGATGTATCCACTGAAGAAGGGCGTAAGCAAATCGTTGCCTATTTAGACAATACCAACTCACTTGAAGGTTTGGTGCATAATGCTGGTGTGATAAAGCCCATTACGCCTGTTGCAACCATTAGAGAATCATCCTGGCAGCAAATGATGGCAACCAATATCAATGCTCCCTTGTTTTTAACGCAATTACTACTTGGCAAACTTAAGAAGGGCCGAATTCTGAATATAAGTTCCGGAGCCGCTCATTTTCCAGTTGCAGGCTGGGCTGGTTACTGCGTTTCCAAAGCAGGTTTGTCAATGTTAACTCGTTGTTGGCAGTTGGAACACCCAAAATTGGCTATTACCAGCGTAATGCCAGGGATTATTGATACGGACATGCAACAATTAATACGTGATGCAGAAGGTATGGAGCAGGATAAACGTAATTTTTTTAAAAATTTATTTCAGGAAAAAAGGTTATTATCTACCGCCACAGTCGCTGCATTCCTAAGTTGGTTATTGTTGGATGCCGACAGCGAACTTTATCGGTCTAAAGAATGGGATATTTACGAAAAAAGCCATCATCAATCCTGGCTCACATCGCCTCATCAAGTGCCGGATTGGGAGTAGCTAATGTATTCATGTGAACATTTATTAATGAATGCAACTACAATCAATACTCATGGTAAGGAGTTAAAAAATCAGGCGATTGCACTAGCAGAGGGACGCATTACCTGGTGCGGCGATAGTTCCAGGCTTCCTTCAGATTACCAACAACAAGCGAAGACAGTTGAAAACTGTCAGGGCCGGTTAATTACTCCCGGTCTAATTGATTGCCACACCCATCTTGTTTATGCGGGAAATCGTGCGGATGAATTTAAATTACGTCTTGAAGGAGCAACCTATGCCGGAATTGCAGGCGTTGGTGGCGGCATTTTATCAACAGTGCAAAAGACTCGCGCTGCCTCTGAAGATGAACTGCTAGACCAATCGTTACCGCGTATTTTAGCTTTAGCCGCTGAAGGTGTTACAACCGTTGAAATCAAATCAGGATACGGACTTGATTTAGAAAATGAACTTAAAATGTTGCGCGTTGCCCGACGCTTGGGCGAATTAAGCGGTTTGCGGGTAAGAACTACCTTTCTTGGCGCCCATGCTCTGCCTCCAGAGTATAAAAATAATAGTCAGGCCTATGTTGATTTTCTTTGTACTGAAATATTGCCAGCAGTTGCGGAAACTGGGTTGGCTGATGCAGTAGATGTTTTCTGCGAATCAATTGGTTTTAGTTTGAACCAAACTGAGCAAATATTTATGAAATCAAAAGAATATTTTCTTCCGATCAAATGCCATGCTGAGCAATTATCAAATCTGGGAGCAAGTGAATTAGCCGCCAATATGAAGGCCTTATCTTGTGATCATTTGGAGTATTTAGATAGCTTGGGCGCTGCAGCTATGGCTTCTAATGGAACTGTTGCAGTACTTTTGCCAGGCGCCTATTATTTTTTAAGAGAAGCAAAGAAACCACCGATAGCTCTTTTACGAGAAAAGGGGATAGGGATAGCAATCGCTACTGATTCAAATCCTGGCAGCTCGCCAACTACTTCCCTATTGCTGATGTTGAATATGGCATGTCTACTCTTTGAACTAACCGTACCTGAAGCTATAGCTGCAATAACTTATCAAGCCGCGAGAGCTTTGGGACTTGAAAAAGAAACTGGGTCAATTACTGTGGGGCTTGCTGCTGATTTAGTGCTCTGGTCAGTTCAAGATAGTGCTTCACTTTGCTACCATTATGGATATCCTATTGAACACAGTACAATAAGAGCTGGGAGATTGGTGAATTGATAAGCTGAGTGAGGGATGAGAACGCCTCTTAGACCTACGTCCTGTCCGCGGGATCACTAATCTGCTCTGGGATTTGACGCTGGTTTCCGCAGACAATCTGCGGAAAGTAGGGAAGAATGTATTCAAGCAAACATGCCTTAACTTAATGGTAGTGTCGCTCCCGAGCATTCTGAGACTCTAACAGGACTCAGGATTATTTTTTTATAATCAATCGAGTATAAGGGGTTTAAAAAATGGCAGGGTCACGCTTTGGGGTCTTTAATGAATAATTCCTCTCCCTATATTTCAGCAGATAAAAAAATAGCTGAACTAACAATACGTAGCGTCATTCTGGCTATTGTATTGACCGTACTACTGGCTCTATCTAATGCCTACCTGGCTTTAAAATTAGGTATTCTAACCTCGGCATCGATTCCTGCAGCCATTATTTCAATGGGTATTTTACGTTTTTTCAAGGATGCCACAATTCTTGAAAATAATGCGGTCCAAACGGCAGCTTCTGCTGGGGAAGCTGTTGCAGGCGGCATTGTTTATACTATTCCTGCGATGATAATTATTCAATATTGGCATCATTTTGATTATCTCACCAATTTTTTTATTGCAGCTTGTGGCGGTATTTTAGGTGTTTTGTTTTCAATACCTTTACGCCGTGTTTTGGTGAATGATCCAACCTTAAGGTTTCCGGAGGGCCGGGCAATTGCTGAGGTTTTAAAGTCATCTTCTGAAAAAGTAGGTATCAGTGATATTTTTCTCGGTGGGGCTATTGGTGGGGCAATTGAGTTGTTGCAAACAGGTTTTAAAATAATCGCCAATAACTGGAATTTTTGGTTTACCGCAAAACGATCGCTGTTTGGTTTTGGAGTTGGTTTTTCAGCAACGATGATCGGGGCTGGTTATTTGGTCGGCTATGATATGGCCATCAGTATTTTTTTAGGAGCTATTATTTCCTGGCTGATAGCAATGCCAATAGTATCTCAGTTTTATCCAGAATTTTTGAACCTTTATCCACCTGAAAAGGCGGCCACCTTTCTTTGGAATAGTGAAATGCGCTATTTGGGAATTGGCGCCATGCTTTTTGCTGGAACCTGGACTTTTATTAGACTGATCAAACCCTTGGCTAAAAGCATGTCTAATTCTTTAAATTCCTTTATTGCTAAAAATCGTAGTGATCAAATAATACTCAGAACTGATCAGGACATTCCCATGCCCTATATTTTAATAGGTGTTATTTTTATGGCCGCAGTCTTGTTTTTATTTTTTCAATTCATTTTACCTTTGGAGGCGGTAGGCCTGGATGATAGTTTTGCACCTACACTCGTATTCGGTGCTGTCCTCTACGTATTGTTTATAGGCTTTTTATTTTCGGTAATTACTGGTTATTTTTCTGGCATGGTTGGCGTAACTGCAAGTCCTGGCAGTTCTGTGGTTATTGCCGGTATGCTCTTTGCTGCCTGGATCTTGTTAACAATAATCAACTCCAGTTTCCCATTACCTTTGACTGAGGGGCAAATTCAGGCTGCAGAAGCGATTACGATTATCATTGGCTCTGTGGTAACCGGCATTGCGGCAATAGCTAATGACAACACCCAAGACTTAAAGGTCGGTCAATTAGTTGGAGCCACTCCCTGGCGCCAACAGATTATGCTTTTACTGGGAGTCGTGGTATCGGCTCTGGTTATTCCACCAGTCATGCAACTGTTATTTAATGTTTACGGGATAGCCGGCATTATGCCGCATGAAGGTATGGATATTAGTCAGTCGCTACCGGCACCGACTGCTGCCTTAATGGCTGCGATTACTGAGGCTGTATTTCGTAATACTCTTCCCTGGAATATGATGTTCATTGGCGCAACAATCATTTTTGCCTTGATTGCCATAAATTATCTATTAAAGATTGAACGTTTTTTTAGGCTTTCGATTTTAGGGGTCGCCATAGGTATGTATTTACCCATTGCTTCGTCATTTCCTTTATTTTTGGGTGGAATGATAGCTTTAGCAGTACGCTGGCGCTTGAACAAACGAGCAATATCTCAAGAAGAAAAAACTAGCCGTAAACAAGCAGGAGTTCGGATTGCTTGTGGCCTGGTGGCAGGCTCCGCTTTAATTGATGTGTTGCTAGCTATCCCATTCTCTCTTTTACACTCTCCAAATGCTTTAGCCTTGGTAGGTCCTGAATGGCATGTTTATAGCATTGTACTCGGTGTTTTTTCGACCCTGGCCTTGGCTGGATGGATTGGTCATCGTGTTAATGGAAAAAAATAGATCTCAATAAAGGGTATATAATTTAACGCACCGATTCATAGCCACCAATAACACCGGATTTCGACATAACAATTTGCCAGAGCTGTGCTGTTCTTGAGCGAAACATGCCTGCGCACATTAACAAATAGTAACGCCACATCCGATAGAATTGCATATCATAAAGCGAGCTTATGGAGTCCCAACTCTTTTCAAAATTTTTATCCCAGGCTAATAAGGTTTTATCATAATCAGGTCCAAAATTATGCCAATCCTCAACAAGAAAATTTCTTTCCATGGCCTGCGTCAATTGCACCATGGAAGGTAGGCTCCCATTGGGAAAAATGTATTTATTAATCCAGGGATCGACGGTGGTTATGGTTTCATTGCTGCCAATGGTATGCAATAAAAATAAACCATCCGAACGCAGTTGTGAGTTCATTAATTTAAGAAAATTAACATGATTTTTATGGCCAATATGTTCAAAAGCACCCACAGAAACTAATTTGTTGTATTCTATTTGTTTTGGATTGTAGCTTGCGGTATCGCGATAATCAGCCACATAAAAATCAATGGGTAAATGTTTATATCGCTCTTTCGCATAATCAATCTGCTTTGAGGCAATACTTATCCCAATAACATGGCATCCATAATGTTCAGCAGCATAGGCGGCTAATCCTCCCCAGCCACAACCAACATCCAATAGGGAATCCTGACTTGTGAGATCTAATTTTCTACATATTAGGTCATATTTTGCAAGTTGCGCTGAAGTTAGATCATTAGCGTTTTTCCAATAACCACAGCTGTAGGCCATGCTCTCTCCAAGCATTAATTCAAATAATTGGTTATCGAGATTATAATGTTTTTGAGCAACTTGCTCTGACCGCATTTTGCTTTGATAGTTAATTATTTTTGTAGACCAGTTATAAAGAGACTGAATTAAATTAAATTTTACCTCTTTATCAACAGCTGCTATGCAAAGCCTGAATGATAACTCGTCTATACGTTCACAATCCCACCAGCCAGCCATGTAAGCCTCGCCGAGACCGAGTGAGCCATCTCTGGCAACCCGTTCCAAGGCTCTATCGTCCAGGAGTTTTATGTCATAAGGTTTAGAGCCATTGATTGTTATATCCGCTTTATCAAGTATTCCCTGAATGTATTTCTGAATGAGAAAATTATTCATAAGTTTAAGTTCCTTTCATCCTTAATAGCGCTCTTGCTGGAAAGATTTTAACTTGTTTCAGAATCGCATTAATTTCTCGTTTAGTAAATTCAGATTTTGGAATTATATTTAAACTAAATTAATCTATGATGACTTTATCAAATGAAGTTCATGAAAGGAAAGACCTAGGTTGGGTAATTGACCTAAAGCCGCCAAGTTAGGAGATTAATGCGACGGGCTAAGCAAAATTTTACAGTGATCCCATTCGGGCTGTCCTTCAAGAGCCTCAGGATGCTTGGGCGCTTCAGCGCGTCTCGAAGCCCTTATGCTAAAGACCAGCAAGGCTTCGAGATAACACTTAAGCGCTTCCTCAGCCCGAACGGATCGAAGTGTCATTGACCCAACTTATAATTTTTTAAAGCGTTTCTATCGTTTTCTGGTGATGCAATAACTTATCCTTTATAAGCTTGGCTTGCATAAGTTTTTCTTTCTCTTTCGCGATAATATCCGCAGGCGCTTTGTCGGTAAATTTAGGGTTATTTAATTTACCTTCGGCAAGAGAAATGTCTTTATCCAACTTGGCTATTTCTTTTTGCAAGCGCAATAATTCCGCATCTTTATCAATGAGCCCTGCCATTGGAATAAGCAATTCCATTTCACCGACCACTGCAGATGCAGACACTGGAGTGGTTTCATCTGCCTCCATGAAGCGAATGTTAGTTAATTTTGATAATGAGATTAAAGTACCTTGGTATTTCTCTACTCGTTCTTTAGTGGCAGCTGTCACGTTGCGTAAAAGAAGCGGAATAAGCTTGGCTGGAGAAATAGTCATTTCGCTACGAATAGTTCGTATGGATTGAATAACCGATTTTAACCAGCTTAATTCTTCTTCAATTTCCAGATTGACATAATCTGTATTCACCATTGGATAAGCACTTAACATGATACTTTCACCATTTTGGCTGGTAAGCTTGCTGGTGCGCTGCCATATTTCTTCGGTAATAAAGGGCATAATCGGATGTAATAGTTTAAGAATCTGATCAAGGATATGAATGAGAGTGCGACGAGTGCCCCGCTTCATAGCAGCTAAAGCTTGACTATCATAAAGCACCGGTTTTGATAACTCTAGATACCAGTCACAGTATTCATGCCAAACAAATTCATAAAGACAATTTGCAAGTAAATCAAAGCGATAATTTTCAAAATAGTGATGGCATTGGGCAACTGTGTGTTGTAAGCGCGAGAGTATCCATTTATCGGCTGGGCTGTATTGAAATGCACCATCACCAAAATCAATTTGCTCCTCATCGGTATTTAGTAAAACATATCGGGAAGCATTCCATAATTTATTACAGAAATTGCGATAACCCTCGACACGGCCCAAATCAAAACGTACATTACGACCGGTTGATGCCAAAGAGCAAAAGGTAAAGCGCAGTGCGTCTGTACCAAAGGCTGCAATGCCATCAGGAAACTCCTTGCGAGTTGCTTTTGCAATTTTATCACGCAGCGACGTTAGCATGAGATTAGAGGTACGTTTTTCTACAAGACTTTCAATATCAATTCCATCAATAATATCAATCGGATCTAATACATTCCCCTTGGATTTGGACATTTTATGGCCTTCACTATCACGTATCAAACCAGTGATAACAACATCCTTAAAAGGAACTTTTCCAGTAAATTTCAATCCCATCATGATCATGCGGGCAACCCAGAAGAAAATAATATCAAAACCGGTGATTAGCGTTGAGGTAGGATAAAATTGTTCCAGTTCTGAAGTACGTTCCGGCCATCCCAGTGTTGAAAAAGGCCAGAGTGCCGATGAAAACCAAGTGTCTAGCACGTCTTCATCTTGCTTTAACTGGATTGATTCCTCGAGCTTGTATTTAAAACGAACATCATTTTCGCTATAGCCAACATAAATATGACCCTGACTATCGTACCAGGCTGGAATACGATGTCCCCACCATAATTGTCTGGAGATACACCAGTCTTCAATATTTTCCATCCATTTAAAATAGGTTTTAGACCAATTTTCTGGAATGAAACGAATCTCGCCTTTTTTAACGGCTTCAATTGCGGGCTCTGCCAAGGGCTTTGTTTTGACATACCACTGGTCAGTGAGCAAAGGCTCGATGACGACTTGCGATTTTTCGCCGCGAGGTACTTTCAATTTATGCGGTTCTGTTTTAACCAGTAAGCCGGCTGCATTCAGATCTTTAATGATTTGTTCGCGAGCTACAAAACGGTCCATGCCTTGATAAGCAACAGGGGCATTTTTGTTAATAGTTGCTTTTTTAGTCAAGATGCTGATTAGGGGTAAATCATGACGTTTGCCAACCTCATGGTCATTAAAATCATGAGCCGGTGTAATTTTAACGCATCCACTACCAAATTCCGGGTCAACATAATCATCAGCAATGATAGGTATTATTCTGTCGCAAAGGGGAAGATGGAGCTGCTTACCAATCAAGTGCTGATAGCGTGGATCGTCTGCATGCACAGCAACGGCAACATCACCAAGCAGAGTTTCTGGCCTAGTGGTGGCAATAATTACCGATTCTTTAGAATCCACCAGGGGATAGCGTATATGCCACAAAAAGCTGTCTTCTTCTTCAGCAAGAACCTCTAGATCTGAAACAGCAGTTCCTAATTTTGGATCCCAGTTGACCAAGCGTGTGCCACGGTAAATTAAGCCTTCATCGTAGAGTTGTACAAACACTTTTTGCACGGCCGCAGATAAACCTTCATCCATTGTGAAGCGTTCGCGTGACCAATCTACAGAAGAACCGATGCGACGCATTTGGCGAGTTATTGTATTTCCTGACTCTTCTTTCCATTGCCAGACGCGTTCTAGAAATTGCTCACGAGTCATGTCTTTACGAGAGCTGCCTTCATTTTCAAGCTGGCGTTCGACAACGAGTTGAGTAGAAATTCCGGCGTGGTCAGTACCGGGCTGCCAAAGCGCTTTTGAACCAAGCATGCGTTGGTAGCGTATCAAAGCATCCATTAAGGTATGTTGAAAGCCATGCCCCATATGCAAGCTGCCGGTGACATTGGGGGGTGGCAGCATAATGCAATAGCCTTTGCTATCTCCCCGAGGAGCAAAATAATGATGGCTCTCCCATTTTTCGTAACATGCTTGCTCAATGGCTTGCGGGGAGTATGTTTTATCCATGGTTCAACCTGTACTGATGAAAGTCGCGAATTTTACCACATCATGGCTAAGGGATAAAACAGGGATTAAAATTCTATTCCATGTTCAATTTTTAATTTGTCTACGAAAGATGTCTCTGGTGCTGGCTTCTCTTTACCCTTTTTATCATTGTCATTGCGATGGTCAGCTGCAAGATAAGAATACATGGTTGGTACAACAAAAAGTGTAAAACCTGTTCCAATTAACAGACCGCTTGAAATAACAAGGCCGATGTCAAAACGACTTACAGCACCGGCACCACTGGCAAGTAGTAAAGGTAAGACCCCAAAAACCATGGCGGCTGTGGTCATTAAGATAGGACGCAGGCGAATGGCTGCTGCTTCTTCAACTGCGGCTCTGCGATCCAGTTTTTTCTCACGTTGCAATTGATTGGCGAAGTCAACAATTAAAATACCGTGTTTTGAAATCAAACCAATTAAAGTTATCAATCCAACCTGCGTATAAATGTTGATTGAGGCGGCGCCTAAATTCAAAGGTATTAAGGCGCCACAGATAGACATGGGTACACTAATAAGAACAATCAGAGGATCTCTGAAACTTTCATATTGAGCTGCTAACACCAGAAAAATAACGATAATAGCTAAGAAAAAAGCAAAGATAAGGGCATTACCTTCCTGAATAAATTGCCTTGATTGGCCACCATAGTCAGAACTAAATCCTTTCGGTAAAAGTTTATCAGCCTGCTCTTGTAAATAAGCTAAGCCTTGTCCCAAACTAACGCCTGGCATCATAACGCCCTGGATAGTAGCTGCGTTAAGCTGTTGGAAATGGGAAACTGCATTGGGTTGTACCTTTTCTTTTGGTGTGACAACTGTGTTTATGGGCACCATGTTGCCAGAGGCTGTGCGCACAAAAATTTGCCCGAGTTGGTCAGAGGATAGGCGGTATTGTCGGTCTAATTGAGGGATTACCTGGTAGGATCGTCCTTGTAAATTGAAATAATTGATGTAATTTCCCGATAAAGCAGAGGTTAAGCTCGAACCGATTGCCTGCATATCAAGGCCCAGATCGGCTGCCTTGGAGCGATTAATTTGAAACTCAATTTCAGGTTGATTAAATTTAAGACTATTGTCCACGTAGATAAACAGGCCGCTTTTCTGCGCTTTAGCAACTAATTGATTGGATAAATCAAACAGGCTTTCGAAATCATTGGTTGTTTTAATCACAAATTGGATTGGAGTTCCACTACCGCCGCCAGGTAGGGGAGGTGGAATGACAGCAAAGGATTTAAGGCCAGGTATTTCATCTAATTTATGTTGCAAAGGTTCCTTTAATGCAAACTGCGTACGTTTACGCTGGTTCCAGGGTTTTAACACCACTCCGGAAATTGGAGAATTCATATTAATAGTGAAAAAATGTTGTGCTTCCGGGAAGCTTTTATAAATGTCGTCGAATAGTTTGGTATAGGCTTCACGGTAATTAATAGTAGCGTATTGCGGCGCTTGAGCGGCAACAAAGAAAAAGCCCTGATCTTCTTCTGGCGCTGTTTCACTCGCTGTATGACTGTATAAATAAGGGAGCATCAGTAAGACTGCTGCAGCAAATACCAACATGATAGCTCTGGTATTTAATAAACTATGCAAGGCGCGCTGGTAGCGTGCCTTTAATTTATTAAACTTATCATCAAGAAATTGCACTAAACGACCACTGGAAATATCAGCTGAAAGAATTTTAGAACACATCATTGGTGTGAGAGTCAAAGCAATAATACCCGAGATAATCACAGCACAGGCTAAGGTGAAGGCAAACTCTTTAAACAAAGCACCAGTCAGGCCACCCATGAAACCTATGGGTGCGTATACTGCAGCTAAGGTGATAGTCATGGCGATAACAGGTACAGCAATCTCGCGCGCACCGCGAAGGGCTGCCTCTAAAGGCGTGGCTCCTTCTTCAATGTGTCTATGAATGTTTTCAACCACGACAATCGCATCATCGACTACCAGACCAATGGCCAGAACGAAGGCGAGCAATGTGAGTAGATTGATGGAATAGCCTAAAAAAAGCATCAGGGTACAGACGCCAATTAAAGATAATGGAATGGTTACTACAGGGATCACTACTGAACGTAAGGAGCCTAAAAATAAAAAGATAACCAGGATAACTATCAAAGCTGCTTCGATAATAGTATGAATCACTTCATCAATGGAGGCGCGGATAAAATCGGTTGCATCATAAACTATTGTCCCGGTCAGGGAAGGGGGAAATTCATGCTGCACGGTGGGCATCATTTTGCGCACGTTAGAGATAACAGTCAGCGGGTTTGCTGTGGGAGTGGGCGTGATGGCAATAAACACAGCCTTTTTGCCGTTAAAACGGACCGTTGTGTTGTAATCCTGCGAACCTAGTTCTACTTTAGCTATATCACGAAGACGAATGATGGCGTTATTTTTTGCTCTGACGATTAACTGACCGAATTCCTCAGCATTATTTAAATCAGTCTTCGCAGTCACATTGAGAGCTACGTATTCTCCCTTGGTAGATCCTGCTGCAGTCAGGAAATTATTATTGGCCAAAACCTTTGACACATCAGAAGGCGCTACATTAAGAGCTGCCATTTTTACGGGATTGAGAAACACTCTCATCGAATAAGTGGCACCGCCCAGAATTTCCGCCTTTGCCACACCTTCAACCGTTTCAAGCTGAGGCTGCACTACACGAGTTGCATAGTCAGTTATTTGCTGCGGGGTCATATCTTTGCTGTCGAGGCTGATGTACATCAGCGGCGTGGATGAATCGGAGCTTTTAATAATGATGGGTTGTTGGGCTTCATGCGGCAATTTGTTTATTGATTGCTGAACTTTTGACATTACATCAGTAAAAGCAGTCTGAGGATCAAAATTTAATTTAATGGTCAGGGTAATTGTGCTCAAACCTTTCACAGAGGACGAGGTCATATAATCAACACCTTCAGCAGAGGCAACAGCTGTTTCAAGAGGTGTAGTAATAAAACCTGCAATTAATTTTGCATCAGCGCCAGGATAGCTTGTTGTTATAGTGATAACTGTATTATCCATGCGGGGATATTGCCGAATTTGCATGGTTGAAATAGAATTTAAACCAAACAAAAAAATAAGCAAACTGACAACTGTGGCGAGAACCGGGCGTTTGATAAATATATCTGTAAATTTCATGGATTATCCTGCCAAAACAGTTGGCTTACTGACCCAAAGTATCAGGGTTTCTAAGATCATTCAGTTTCACACTATTGTTAATGACAACACGCGTACCGTTTTGCAGTTTCAACTCACCTGAACTTACCACTTCCTGGCCAGGGTTTATTCCATTTTTAATAATGGTGTAATTGCCTTCCTGTTCACCGGTAGAGACAAAAACACGTTTCACACGCAAAATCTCTTTGTTGTCTTTGTCTTTTTTAGGCTCTTTTTCAATTACAAAAACTGAATTTCCATAAAGACTGTAGGAAATAGCAGTAGAAGGTAAAACAACAACATTATCGATAGTGAGCTGCTCAACTCTTATGGATGCAAACATCCCTGGAATGAAGGCAAACTGAGTAATATGGTTGCTGCTGTTCAGTGCGCTATTACAACTAACAATGGTTTTTTCGCCATCAATTTGCTTTTTTAAACGAAGTAACTTGCTAGATTGCAGTTCTTTTTTATTTAAATCCGCAGAAGGACAATTCGCCAGAGTAGCCTGTACCTTGATATTGTGGGTGTTGGTGTCGATTTTGGAGTTGATTGCGGTAATTTTCGCTTCAAATAATTTATTGTCAAAGCCTTCAACAGAAAATTGCAGATCTTGATTAATGTGTACACTTTTTAATAATTGTTCTGGTAAGGAGAATTCAAGATAGAGAGGGTCTAATGCCTGCAAGCTGACAATTGTAGTTTGACCAGGAGTGATGTATTGACCAAGATTGACCTGCCGAAGCCCTAACTGTCCGGAAAACGGGGCAAGAAGATGTTTTTTCTTTATTTCTGCCAGAGTGCGTTCCACGTTTGCTTCTGCTTGTTGCAAGCTCGCTGTTGCTTCATCGACAACGGAACTTGAGGTTGCACCTCGTTTGAACAAATCAGCCTGGCGTTTATAGTCAAGCTTTTTAAGGGCAAGACCCGCCTGATTATATTTAAGGGTAGCCTGATCTACTCGGTCATCAATGTCGATTAAAGGACTGTCAACTTCAAGATATTGGCCGGAATCGAAGTGAATTTTGACTACGTTGCCTGACACTTGTGCATTGACCTCAACGCCGTTGGTTGCAACAAAATTGCCCACGGCTGCAGTACGAGGTTGCCAATTTTTTTTAATTGCCTGCACTGAGGAGACGCTCGCCGGCGGCATTTCAAAGCTGGCGAAAAAGCGTTTGATCATAAACGATTTGAAGAGATTGAATCCAATGATGCCTCCGAACACAATTACTAAGGCAGATATCATGATAGTCATGCGTTTTTTCATCTCTAATCTCTAAAAAATTCGGGTAATGGCAAAGCTGCCTAATATAACATAGTTATAACGAGTCACGAAATTACTTACGAAGCGTCATAATGATCACAAAAAAAACCTGTTGACTAAATTAAGGGCTTTGTTAACATCGGAAGTCCATCCATTCGGAGTGTTAATAATGAAATTAAAATCGCTACTTTTTGTTTTGTGTTTAGGTTTGTTCTCTTCTGTCTTTGCAGATACTCGTGCCGCACTTGATTATTCAGCTAGACCTGACAAAAAAGGCGTTGAAAAATCAACCGCTAGTAAAGTTATGAGACCTGGTTTTTGCGAAATAGAAGTTATAAACAGTACCAATACGGGACTAAATGCCTGGGGAAGAAGCTCAACGCGCGGAGTGTTGCATACGACCTATATTCCTTATAATGGTAATTTAAAAATTGATCTTTATGATTATGTCTATGGCGAATGTCCATACGGCATGGATTTAAATGTTGAAACTGTTAGAGGCGACCTTGTTTATTCTAGATATACCTTAGCTCAAAGCGTTGTTAATGTTTATCAAGAATGGGGAATGCTGAAAGCGCAGGTCAAAGCAAAATAATTTTTCAGTTCCCTTTAGAAAGGCACGATAATTCGTGCCTTTCTTTTTTTT
>JACCSX010000306.1 GCA_013812775.1 Tatlockia sp.
AAAGCCTGAGACATTAATCTCGCTTGCAAACCCACATGGTGATCACCCATTTCTCCTTCAATCTCAGCCTTCGGTGTTAAAGCTGCCACAGAGTCAATAACAACGATATCTACAGCAGCAGAACGAACCAGCATATCGGTAATTTCTAAAGCTTGCTCACCAGTATCTGGCTGAGATACCAGTAACTCATCTACATTAACACCGAGTTTTGCCGCATAACCCAGATCAAGAGCATGCTCGGCATCTATGAAAGCCGCTGTCCCACCCTTTTTCTGGCATTCTGCAATAACCTGGAGCGTCAGAGTTGTTTTACCAGAGGATTCAGGGCCATAAATTTCAACAACGCGTCCTTTGGGTAAGCCACCAATACCCAGAGCAATATCAAGCCCCAATGAACCTGTTGAAATAGCTTCGATATCACGTGAGACAGTGCTGTCTCCCATGCGCATAACAGAACCTTTGCCGAATTGTCGTTCGATTTGAGCGAGAGCTGCACTAAGTGCTTTTTGTTTGTTGTCTTCCATAAATTCCACCCGAGTTGTATACAAAGAGCAAATTATACATAGTTATTGGCTCACCGCAAACAGAGTAGCTTAGACCTTGCAATAGCTCCTTCCAACGCCGCTTGGCAAGCAAGCTGGCGGAAATTGTCACGAGAAACATCGGGGAAGTAGAAATCCAAACTGTGCACAGATTGATTTTTCATAGCCCATGCAATCCAAAGAGTGCCCACAGGTTTTTTAGCAGAACCACCACTGGGGCCAGCGATACCCGTAACGGCTATAGAAATGTCAGCAGCGCTATGAAGCAAAGCACCTAAGGCCATTGCCTCAGCAACTTGTCTGCTTACCGCACCATAAGATTTGATTAACTCAGGGCTGACAGCCAACATTTCTTGCTTGGCTAAATTACTATAAGTCACAAACCCCCTTTCGAACCATTCTGAACTACCCGGTAATTCCGTTAGCAGGCTGGAAATCATTCCACCTGTGCAGGATTCAGCGCAGGTGATTTTTAAATGCTGTGTGCGCAGGGTGTCTGTCAATTTGTGAACTACTTCAGTTAATTCAATCATTTTTATACCCAAAAAAAACCCCGCAATCATAGATGCGGGGTTTGAAATTCCAAGTAAAACCTTATGGATTGGTTTTTGTAGACTCGGTTGTTGTTGTAGAACTGTTTGCTGGTGCAGGTTGTGTTGTGTCAACTGTGTTAGTTTCTGTTTTCTTTTCTACTCTTTCACCACAAGCAGAAAGAACCAGGGCTAAAAATGCAGTCATTGTTATTAGGGCCAAACGTTTCATAATCATTCTCCATTGTTAATCATTCGGTATAACACCGCTAAATAGTCTAACAAAAATTTACCTTAAGTGAAGGACTTAGATGTCATTGATGCGAAATATCTTCATTTTTCTATCGCAAAAACAATGCAAACTTCAAAATCATCCCTCTTTAAACCAACAGCATACGCTGAAATCAGTTATTCACTAAAATCAACGTCTTGACCTCATTATAGTCGAAATTAGCAGAAAGACTGTTTCGCAAGTAGTCTATTTGTTAGAATCTTTAAAATTTTATTGCCCTTAGAGCGCCATGTCTGAAACTCATACACCGATGATGCAACAATATTTACGTATCAAAGCTGACTATTCCGATATGCTCTTACTTTATCGTATGGGCGACTTTTATGAGCTTTTTTACGACGATGCCAAACGAGCAGCCCAATTACTTGATTTAACACTGACCCACCGTGGTCATTCTGCCGAAAAACCAATTCCCATGGCTGGAGTTCCTTATCATGCCGTTGAAAATTATTTAGCGCGTTTATTAAAAAAGGGGGAGTCAGTAGCCATTTGTGAACAAATAGGCGATCCGGCTACATCCAAAGGCCCTGTTGAACGCCAGGTAGTTCGTATAATCACTCCCGGTACAGTCACTGACGAAGCCCTTCTTGATGCCAGGCGAGATAATGTGTTGCTTGCTATCCATAAGCAGCAACAGCAATTTGGCTTAGCCTGGGTTGATTTAAGCGGTGGACGTTTTCATCTCTTGCAAGTGAATGATGACGCTCAGCTCTTTGCCGAAATAAATCGCTTGCAACCCGCAGAAATTCTGGCGCAGGAAGGGTTTTCTATAGGTAATTTTTGCGATAACTATTCAATAAAAACCCGCCCGGCCTGGGAATTTGATTTAACTCGCGCAAGCCAGTTATTGTGTGAGCAGTTTGGTTTGGCTAATTTAGATGTTTTTGGTGGAAAGGATTATACAAGAGCTTTTCCTGCTGCCGGTGCTTTATTAATTTATTTGCAAACCACCCAAAGGCAAGCCTTGCCTCATCTAACCAATATTACGCTGGAAAAAAACGACGATTATCTGCAAATAGACGCCTCAACCCAAAGGCATTTGGAATTATTTGAAAATTATCAGGGCGGCCGTGAAAATACCTTGCTCGCCGTGCTGGATAATACA
>JACCSX010000043.1 GCA_013812775.1 Tatlockia sp.
GACAAAGAGAAGCAAGGCCAAAATCAACAAGATAAAGATAAACAAGACAAAGAGAAGCAAGGCCAAAATCAACAAGATAAAGATAAACAAGACAAAGAGAAGCAAGGCCAAAATCAACAAGATAAAGACAAACAAGACAAAGAGAAGCAAGGTCAGAATCAACAAGACAAGGATCAGCAGAATAAGGACCAACAAGGTCTAAACCAACAGGAAAAGGGACAGCAAGACAAAGCAGCAGCTAAAGCAGCTGATAAGAAGACACCTGAAGAGCTTGAAAAACAGCAGGCAAAGGAACAATGGTTACGATTAATACCTGATGATCCTGCTGGTTTAATGCGAGAGAAATTTTTACGTGATCATCTGCGAAGAGAAGAAGGTTGGTATCAATGAAAAAAAGCGGCTCAGTTAATATCCCGACTATCGTGGCAGAAAGGCATCAACTCTCTTCGATTTTCAGACTAGGACAATTACTCTCAGGTCTATTTTTACTTTGTTATTACGGTATTGCCTGTGCTGATCTGACTTTATACTTAGATAAAAATAAAGTTCAGCAAGGAGAAACCTTTACCCTGACCCTTAAAATTGAAGGAAAGCAAATTAATGCAATGCCTGATTTTATGCCGTTGCAAAAAGATTTTTCAATTGAAGGAACACAGAGTTCTGTGAATTACACGGTTGTTAATGGACAGGTTCGCTCTACCAGTGAGTGGACCCTAATCTTATCGGCAAAACGAAGCGGGATTCTTACAATCCCTGCCTTAGAAGTTGGTCAGGAAAAAACAGCGCCTACCACTGTAAAAATCAGCGAGGAAGCGCCCGCTCCCACGATACCGCAATCGATTTCTGAACCCGATACTCTAAAGCCTGATGCTGCAAATCAGCAACAACAAGATGTACAGCTTTTAACTGACATTAGCGATACAAATCCTTTTGTAAATCAACAAATAATTTACACAGTTAAATTGTACAACAGTAGCAGATTACTTGATGCAAGCTATCAACCACCGCAGGTAGAAGATGCTCTTTTTGTGCCGATGGGCAATGGCCGTCGTTATCAAGTTAATGAAAATGGTCGAATATATTCCGTGGAGGAACAACAATTTGCGCTTTTTCCGCAAAAATCGGGTTATTTAAAGATTAAACCGCCAACCTTTAATGCGTTGCTCTACGATATTACACCCAAACGAATCTCTGTTCAGGCAAAACCAACCACGTTGAATGTCAGACCCATTCCGCAAGACTTCAAGGGAAAAAATTGGCTGCCGGCAAAGCAGGTTAGTCTAAGTGAAAATTATGATAAAAGTGCAGCGACTCTGGCTGAGGGCAGTACTTTGGTTCGAACAGTTGCTTTGCAAGCAGTTGCCGTACCTGCACAATTACTGCCTGTTCTTGATTTTGGTAGTTCGGATCAATTCAGTGCCTACCCTGAAAAGCCCGTAGAATCGAACCAGTTCAAGCAACAGGATTTGGTCGGCAGATCGACGATAAAAGTGACCTATCTTCTTAATAAAGCCGGCAGAGTGACCATTCCGCCCCTGACCTTACCCTGGTTTAATACCATTACAGGAAAAGAAGAGCTGAGTTCTTTACCGGAATTTAGCATCGAAGTTACAGCTTCTGCTAAAAGCAAATTAAATGAACCAACTGCTGCCCCCGTCCATAAGCCGTCTCCATCGCAACCAGCGGCAATACCGAAAGCTCTGTCAGCACCAGCGGTTACACCTCAAACACATCTTGCCTGGTGGCTCGCAATTGGTTTTGCTTTAGCCTGGTTGCTAACTCTTGCAGGCTGGGGCTGGCAGCGCAAACGCCCTGTCTTGGAAGGACAGTCTAAAGCTCAGATTCTAAATGAATTGAAGCAGGCCTGTTTAAGCAATCAAGCAGAAGAAGCGAGGTCTGCCTTACTCAAATGGGGGCGGTTGCTCAAGCCTGAAGCCACAGTATTAAATTTATTTGATTTGGAGCATTTAATCGAAGATTCGGTTTTAAAACAACAAATCAATCACTTGGCCCAATTTTTATATAATCATGCAAAAACAGCTCAGAAATGGCAAGGCAGCGCATTGTGGGATGCTATCGTCAACTTTATACCCGCAAATAGTGGGAAATCAGCAAAAGTTAATCCTTTGCCTCCTCTAAACAGGATATAAATAATGCAGCTTAATGAATATTGTCGATTAGACGCCCATGATCTGGCAAAGCTTATCAAGGAAAAACAATTAAGCCCTGAGGAAGTGCTGGACTGTGCTTTAAAACGTATGCATGAGGTTAATCCCTTACTTAATGCAGTGGTCAGAGATTGCAGTGACTGGGCACGTGCTCAGCTTAAATTGATGACTGGATCGGAGCCTTTTTACGGTGTACCTATCCTGGTAAAAGATCTAGGCTTCACCCTGGCAGGAGTACCCTATACCGCCGGTTCCCGTTTTTTTGCGGAAACGGTTCCAACCTTGACCAGCGACTTGATTAATCGGGTTCTCGCCTTAGGAATGCTACCCTTTGCCCAAACCAATGTGCCTGAGTTAGGCTTGTCCTTTGTAACTGAATCGCTCTTACATGGCCCCTGTCGCAATCCCTATGATTTAACACGCACTGCCGGCGGCTCTTCTGGCGGATCTGCTGCAGCTGTGGCAGCAGGTGTAGCACCTCTGGCTCTAGCAAGTGATGGTGGCGGCTCCATTCGGATTCCCGCAGCCTGTTGCGGCCTTTTTGGCTTCAAACCTTCGACTGGTTTAATTTCTTCAGGGCCTTGGGTCGCAGAATCCTGGTCTGGTTTGGCAACTGCCTATGTTTTAACACGCTCCGTTCGTGATTCTGCTTTTTTATTCGACAGATTAACAGCACCCTCTATCAACAATATAAGTTTCTCGGAAGAGAGTTACTATGAAAAACAAAGGCCCTTAAAAATTGCAATTGTTGAGGACGCTTTTCCTCCAGTGGCTCTGGCAAAACCTTATTTGGATGCTGTAGAAGAAGCGGTTAAAGTACTGGAAGCTTTAGGGCATCGAATTGTTCGGCCCAAGCTAGCTTTGAATTTAGAAGCCATTGACGAGGCATCTATGATTATTATCGCGGCAAATACCTGTGCGGAAATAGAAAGTCATGAAGCTATGCTAGGCCGCGGGGTTCGTAAAGATGAACTTGAACCAATTACCTGGGATATTATGATGCAGGGCAAATCACTGCTTGCTTCACAAATGATAAATGCCAGAAATTACCTCTATCAGCTTTTGCGACCGCTCCATGAATTATTCAACAAGGTGGATGTTATTCTCACTCCTGCATTGGCGCAATTACCCCTGCCTATTGGCAGTTTGCCCACCGACATCGATTTGGATCTGTATCAACAAAAAAACATCGAATTTTCCCCCTTTACCTCTCTCTTTAATCAAGCAGGCTTGCCGGCCATGACCATGCCTGTAATGCGCTATGGTCCTTTACCAATCTCCGTGCAATTTGCCGCCGCTAAAAATCAGGATACACTGCTTCTAAGACTAGCGCTTCAATTGCAAAAGGAGTTTGAGAATTTTTCTCAGCCAGTTATGACCCTGATGAATAAGAACAAAGTGATTGAATAAGGAAGATTAGATTTATCCATTTCATCAACATCTTTAATTACTTCAAAATTATTTGTTTTAAATAGAATGATGAGTTTTCTGTCATCGATCCATTTGTAAAATTACCCCTCTCCCTTTGATTTTTAATTGCTAAACACAGAAACTTCCTCTAATGTAGTTAAATTCGATTAAATGGATAGTGGATTATGCTGACGCGGTATTTCCCCCCGATTTTTATCTTATTATTGCTTGTTGGCTGCGCCCGTCACCCCCACATTCTTCCTCCACCTCCTCTAACTCAGAGCAAAGTGCAAACCAGACCCATGCCAGTCTTTAGCAATGTGAATGTACTTGGCGCAATAAATGTGAGTTTACATACCGGGTTTAAGCAGCCTGCTGTAATTTTATCTGGTGATCCTCGCGATTTAAGCCAGATTGTGACAGAAATGAAAAACGGTCTACAGGTGCGAGCCAACAAAGGCTATCCGCGTTTCGGTCCTGTTTCGGTGAAAATTCATGCTACTTATTTAAATGTATTCAACTATAAAGGGGTTGGTACAATAGCAGGTAAAAATCTGCATTCGAGCCTCCTTGACCTAAAAATTGATAATCCCGAACAAACCACACTTGGGGGTTCTATTGTCTTGCGTAAACTTGAAGCCAGTGGCGGCGGAAATATTATGATTAGAGGCGTATATAGCCGCTACTTGCAGGTAGACATTTCTGGTAAAACTAAGGTTCTTCTAGTCGGAAAGATGACTGTGTCGAAATTAGATCTGAAAGGTGATGGCTGGTTAAGTATGTACTGGGTCAAATCGCCATTGTTAACTATATGTGCAAAAGGACATAGCAATATCCAACTTGCGGGTCTTGTCGATAAGCTTGATGTAGAGCTTTGGGGTAACGCACGTTTTAAAGGACGCTATCTGCGAGCGAAAAATGCTTTTGTAAAAACACATGAGAAAGCTATAGCCGAGATATCAGCATTAAAACATCAGCATGCTTTAGCCACTGACGCCAGCGATATCTATTTTTATAATATTCCGCAGACAAAGGCGGATTTTATGGCCTATCAAGGCTCCATTCTTGATATGCGAGACTTAAGCCTACCGTATTTACAGAGTTATGATAGGTATAATAAAGAGACTCATTAATTTATAAAAATTAACAGATCGCAACGTGCTTAGAGGAATTTAAGACGAAGGACATCCTGAACCGCGTAGTTTAAGGCGTTTAACTTAGAATCATAGGCTTTGAACGCAGGGAATGATTTTGCTTAATACAGCCAATTATATTATCAATATCACCATCCAAAGGCAGGACGTGAGCTGAGTTGGCAAGCCAATGGATATTAATATTATCTTTGCCGACGAAACGATCTTCCACTCGCTGCGAGGAGACAACCTGATCATAACGTCCAAGAAACAAATCGGTTGGACATCCAGGAGGAATAAATTCAAATTGTTGTATGAGTGTTAAAATTTCAATAATGCTTGTCAATGGTATTTGTCGATAGGCAATTTCAAAGTGCTCAGGAGAATATAAATTGCCAGCGGCAGAACGTATTTTTCTAAAACCAAGCCAATTTAATGCCTTTGCCAGTTTGATGGAATGATTTAAGGGTAAAAACAGATCAAGTGCGGGTGCCAGTAAATAAAGATGAGCTAGGTTATAACGTTTACTCAAATGACAGGCAAGAAGACCACCCAAAGAAAGTCCCATAACTTCAACTTCGGCAAACTGATTAGCTAAATTTTCAAAAATTTCTTCCACCTGGAGAAGCCAGGCCTTTGCCTTTGTTTCAGCAAAGGCATCCATATTTTCCGCATGCCCTAGCAAAACAGGACAGAACACCGCGTCGTAATAATTAGCAAGTGTGGGTTCTAAAATCCTGAAAACAGCTGGCGTAGAAGAAAAACCGTGTATTAGGAATAAAGCGCGTTCAGTTTTATCGCTTCTTTTCTCGATAGGGGCTATTAGAGAGAAGTTTTGCTTATTTAAGGTAAATAATTGAATGCCGCGACGCATACAACGAAATTCATCAATATTCATCGAAGTCCTTTTTGAGTAAAAAATTTGCAAAAAAATTGTAAATAGCTAAAACACCAAAGTCTTAGGCGCGCTAATTTGCTATGATGAGAATACAACGAAAGAAGAAACTAGAATAGTAAATTCCAGATTCATGATAAGAGGTTAAGATTATGCCTGATCCAAACATACCACAGGACTCACCCCATAAAAAGGGTAGGCCCCCTGCAGCTCCTGCTCCTAAACCTAAAAAGAAAGAAGAAGATAAGAAGAACGAAGAAGAGGAAGATAGTGGTTATAAGATGCTTGACATAGCCTGGGAAGCTTTTGCTGCAGCAAAAGCTATCCATATTAATCTAGCAAATATGGCTTGGGATAATGTTCTTAAAGATCCTTATAATGCTGCAAAAGCTGCAGTCAAAGATAAGGTTAGTGAGCTCACTTCTTCAGTCTCGGACGCGGCTGGTAAACTTGGTCATGCCGCCTTACATAGTGCTGAAGAGGCCTTGGGTAGTGCTTCAAAGGCAGGTCGTGATCTCCTTGAGTTTACCAAAGGAACTCCTCGATATTCAAGCCCAGATGATGATGAGGTGGAGATGACAGATTTTGCATCCAAAGATAATGATTCCGATGATGACTCTGCGGATGAGACTGAGCTGGACGATTTTTCTTCTGATGATTCTGATGATGATTCTGATGACGAAGAAAGTGATGCTGATTGGGGAAATGAAGCTGAATCTGGCGGTCTCCCAATGACACCCCCTCAGACAAAATCACCACCGCCACCAATGGCCTCACTGCAAACGACTACTTCAAATAACCCGGGTGAAAGTACATTAAATACTGCCTCCAAACAGGAGATGCCAAAAGGCACAGATAGCAGTGCTAAAGGCGCAGGTAAAGATGATCTCTCTGAAGAGGTTGTAAAGGGTGCGGAAATGGGTATGTAAGCCTGTAGGTTGGGTCGAGACCAACCTACTAAAGGTCAGTCAACTCTCTAACAATTTATGAGGCAGACTTTCCAGACGCCCGGCTGGCGTAACCAGGACATAATTGAGCTTTCGTTGTAACTCTCTAATGGTATCAGCACCGGCATAGGTTAGACCGGAACGTAGGCCGCCAATGATATCAGCAATAATCGCATCTTGCGTATTAAGGAAGGGCACTTCTGCAGCGACGCCTTCAGCTGTTTTCCATTCATGCAGTTGACCTAAAAATTCCTCCTGAGCTTCACGAGATGCCATTCCACGGTAGCGTTTTATTTTTTTGCCATCTTCTTTAGTAATAACTTTCCCTGGTGTTGGTTCAGTACCTGCTAACATGCCACCTATCATGACAAAATCGGCACCAAAGGCGAGTGCTTTAACAATATCGCCGGAGGTTCGAATACCGCCGTCGGCAACTATTGAGCGATCCGCTCGTGCGCAATCCTGGATGCAGGTGAGCATTGGAATACCAAAACCAGTTTTTATACGAGTGCTGCAGACTGAACCGCCGCCAATACCGGCTTTGATAATATCTGCACCGCAGGAGGATAGATAATCAGCGCCTGCATAAGTTGCGACGTTTCCTGCCATAATACAGCGGCTACCCAACAATTGGCGTAAGCTTTTAAGGGTCTTGCCAACGTATTTTGCATGCGCATGTGCTACATCCACGCAAAAGAAATCAGCCCCAGCGTCACGTAGTGCTTCTGCACGTTCCAGTTCCTTATCAGTACACCCCACAGAAACAAAAACCTTTCCTACACAACGTTTAAACTCCGCGATGTTATCTTCAATACTTAAAAAACGATGTATGGCGCCCATGCCACCTTTGGAATGCATGAAATTGGCCATTTTAGACTCGGTAATGGTATCCATGTTGGAGCTAATAACAGGTAAATTCAGCTGTAATTTGTCTAATTTATCAGAGATGTTGATTTCAACTACTCGTCTTGATTCATGGTGGTTGTAAGCAGGAATCATCAGAACATCATCAAAGGTGATGGCATTGTTGCTCATTATTAATCCTCATCTAAATCAGGTTTGGGGCGGGCATTATACAGCTATTGCCTGAAAAACATCCAGGCTCGGCGGGATTTATTAGGCTATCAGCTTAGGTCCCGCCTTAGACCTGATTTCCTGGTTATAAATGTTCAGCAGCGTAAAAGGCAAGCCTTGAACGTTCGCCTCGGGTCAGAGTCATATGCGCAGAATGTTGCCAATGTTTAAAGCGATCAACAGCAAAGGTTAGTCCCGAGGTGGTCTCTGTTAGATAAGGGGTATCTATTTGTTTGATATCGCCGAGGCAAATAATTTTGGATCCTGGACCTGCGCGTGTAACCAGGGTTTTAATCTGTTTCGATGTTAAATTTTGCGCTTCGTCAATGATGATAAAACGGTTTAAAAAGGTGCGGCCGCGCATGAAATTTAAAGAACGTATTTTGATTTTATTCTGCAAAAGATCTTGCGTGGCGCCACGGCCAAAACTACCACCTTCCTGGGTGCCATGGAGTACTTCAAGATTGTCCATCAAGGCTCCCATCCAGGGCGTCATTTTTTCTTCCTCTGTACCGGGTAAAAAACCAATGTCCTCTCCAACTGGAATCGTTACGCGAGTCATTATGATTTCAGTATACCGCTTTTCATCAAGAACCTGAGTCAATCCGGCCGCAATCGTTAACAGGGTTTTTCCAGTTCCGGCAGAGCCTTGCAAGGTAACAAAATCGATATCAGGGTCAAGAAGCATATTAAGAGCAAAATTCTGTTCACGATTACGGGCATTAATACCCCAAACTGAATGTTTTGTTTGGTGAAAATCACGAGCCAGTTGCACAACAGCACTGTCTTCGGAAATTTCTTTGACAATAGCTTGAAATTCATTATCGCTGGTAGAAATACAGTCGTTATAATTCCAGTGGTTAACAATCGGCCCGCTAATCCGATAAAAAGTGGTGCCATTTTCTTTCCAGGCTTCAATGTCTTTAGAATTGCCCGACCAGAAATCATTGTCGAGAATATGCAGACCGCTATGTAAAAGATCAACATCATCAAGCACTTTGTCATTGTAATAATCTTCCGCAGCAATACCCAGAATGCCAGCTTTAATGCGTAAATTAATGTCTTTGGAAATAATAATGACTTGTCGACCGGCATGTTTTTTCTGTAAACCTAAGGCCGTAGCAAGGAGAGTATTATCTGCCTTATGACCTGGCAGGGAAATGGGTCGTAATTCAAAGTCATCTGTTTGGAAAAATAAAGAGCCAGAGGTTTTAACCTTATCAGCAGATAAAAAACCGGGGATAGGCAAACCAGCTACAATTTCCTGGTGGCTGGCATTATCCATTAACGCCACTAGCATGCGGTTCGTTTGACGAACGTTGCGGGCAACCTCGGAGATTCCTGTTTTATGGCTATCAAGCTCTTCCAGAACGACCATTGGTAAATAAATGTCATGTTCCTCAAAGCGATAAATGGCTGATGGATCATGCATTAGAATATTTGTATCCAATACAAACAATTTTATATCTTTTTTCTCATTATCCATGCTTTATAATCCTTTCAGCTAAATTCCACATTGTGATGAGGCTTAAAAGCCTCGTCAAGTTTTCAAAAACTTTTATTGCATGTTCTTTAAAGTCTGCATTACCTCGGCAACGTGGTCTTTTACATTAACTTTCCGCCATTCATGTTTTAATTGCCCTTGAGGGTCGATAATAAAAGTGCTGCGCTCAATACCCCGCACTTGTTTGCCGTACATTGATTTCATTTTTATCACATCAAAGAGCTGGCAAAGTTGCTCATCATTATCAGAGATTAATTCAAAGGGAAAGTTCTGTTTTGCTTTAAAATTTTCATGCGATTTCAAACTGTCTCGTGAAATCCCAAAGATCTCTGCGTTCAAGGCTTTAAATTTGTCATAGTTATCACGAAAATCCTGACCTTCGGTAGTGCAGCCTGGGGTTGAGTCCTTAGGATAAAAAAAGAGGACCAACCACTTACCCTGATAAGTATCGAAACTGGATTGCAAATCATTTGTTGCGCTAAATTGTAGCGAGCTTAGTTGTTCACCAAGTTTCATTTGTTTCTCCCTAAAACTGACCTGAAAAAGGTATGTTATTGCAAAAATCAGGGTTTCGCCAATAATTCAGCTTTCATGTATACTCCTGAATCGGCTGTAAAAACGATTTCAGCCGCTTTTTTTCTTTAATTTGATTCCAGGTGTCTCATGACTACCAAAAATAGCGCTACCATCGCGCTCAATAAAAAAGCACATTTTGAATATTACATTGAAAATGATTACGAGGCAGGTTTAGTTCTCCAAGGTTGGGAAGTGAAAAGCCTGCGTGCAGGTAAGATTAATTTATCGGATTCACACGTAATCATAAAATACGGCGAAGCCTTTTTATTAGGTGCGCAGATTCAACCGCTATCTACTGCTGCTGCTCATCTTTTTCCGGAAGCCAATCGTACCCGAAAATTACTATTAAACCGTAAGGAGCTTAGCCAGTTAATCGGTTCCGTGGAGCGTCAGGGTTATACTCTGGTGCCTTTAGCCCTCTACTGGAAAAATAACCGCGTTAAAATAAAAATTGCTTTGGCGAAAGGCAAAAAAACTCACGATAAACGCGAAACCGTAAAAGATAGAGACTGGCAGCGAGACAGGGCCCGCTTGATGAAAAAAAATAATTAGAATTTTAAATGCTGACAATTTCTCCAATATAGTAGAAATATCAACAGACTCTAGGCATAATTCGCAAATTTTACGTATCGGCAGCTATATCCTACACTTTGGATAGGGATGTTGGTGAAACTAATTCAAGGAGTATTTTATGTGTGGGATCTTCGGAGCTGTATCGAAACGTGATATCTCTAAAGTCTTACTAGAGGGTCTAAGGCGCCTTGAGTATCGTGGTTATGACTCAGCTGGAATTGCGGTCATTGATCCTGCAGGACAATTAAAACGGATTAGAATTCTGGGAAAAGTCCAAGCTTTAGCCCAAGCTATGCAAGAAACAGCGATTGCCGGAACAGTTGGAATCGCCCACACACGTTGGGCTACACATGGAAAACCCTGCGAAGAAAATGCCCATCCTCATATGTCAGCAGGCGATATTGCCCTGGTTCATAATGGGATTATTGAAAATTATGAACAATTACGCCATAAATTAATGGAATTTGATTATGAATTTACTTCCGAGACTGATAGTGAGGTAGCAGCCCATTTAATCCATTATCATTATCAAAAACATGAGAATTTATTAGCTGCCGTGCAGGATGCTGCTGAAGAAATGCATGGTGCTTTTGCTTTGGGAGTGATTCATGAAAAGCAGCCGCATGAATTAGTTGCCATTCGTAAGGGTAGCCCTTTAGTCATTGGTTTAGGAATTGATGAATTGTTTATCGCCTCGGATACCCTGGCTCTGCGTTCATTTGCTCAATCAACTATTTATCTTGAAGAAGGGGATAGTGTTCGTCTTAGCGATAATAACGTGTATTTGTATGATGCCAACAGAGAGGTAGTCGAACGGCAAATTCATACTTTAAACGGTGATCACTATGCCGTATCTAAAGGACCTTATCGCCATTTTATGTTGAAAGAAATCCACGAACAGACCAAGGTTTTAACTGATACTTTGGAAGGTCGTATTGCCAGCCAGGAAGTACTGCGCGCCAGTTTTGGCGAGCATGCCTCCTCACTCTTTGACCAAATAAAGCAAATTCACATCGTCGCTTGCGGAACCAGCTATCATGCCGGGTTAGTTGCCCGTTATTGGCTAGAGTCGCTTACAGGCCTACCGACTTCCGTAGAAATTGCCAGCGAATACCGTTATCGCGACGTTGTCGTTGTTGACAACACGCTTTTTATATCCGTTTCTCAATCAGGAGAAACAGCAGATACTCTCGCCGCTTTACGCAAAGCAAAAACAAGGAATTATTTAACAACTCTGGCAATTTGCAATGTGGCAACCAGTTCTATGGTACGTGAAGCTGATTGTGTATATTTAACACGTGCCGGCACTGAAATTGGCGTCGCCTCAACGAAAGCATTTACAACGCAACTTGCTGCTTTTCTTATGCTGGCTGCAGCGCTTTGTAAGGATGCACGTGCAGCTGAGGTTTTGACCCAGCTACAAGAGTTGCCAGCCTGTTGCGAACGCACCTTAAAGATGAGTGATGAAATTAAAACCCTGGCTGTCAAGTTTGTGCCGAAAGCCCATGCCCTCTTTTTAGGACGCGGCGTTCAGTACCCTGTGGCTATGGAAGGTGCTTTAAAATTAAAAGAAATATCATACATTCATGCAGAAGCTTATCCAGCCGGTGAACTTAAACATGGCCCCCTGGCTTTGGTCGATAAAAATATGCCTATCGTGGCAATAGCACCGAATGATGAACTTTTGGATAAATTAAAATCTAACTTGCACGAAGTGTCTGCGCGTGAAGGGCAGCTGATTGTCTTTGTTGATGATTCAAAAGCATGGACTGAAAATGGAACACAGTTAATCCCTGTGCCTGCCTGCGGCCAGTGGATTGCCCCGATTATCTATACTATCCCTTTACAACTGTTGGCTTATCATGTTGCGGTTGCCAAAGGGACAGATGTTGATCAGCCAAGAAATCTGGCCAAATCTGTAACTGTTGAGTAAATAAAGGCAAGCAGTTTTGGCTTGAGTTAGGGCAGCAAGGCAAAACTGCTTCTCACCGATATTAGCCAAGTTTAAATTTATCCATTTTATTGGCGCTATTTGATTGATGACCAAAATCCCTTGTTAACTGGTCAATAAATTTTTCTGTATCTGATTTTTCTTTTGTAATGGGCGAAAAAAGATCTGAGAAAAAGTTGCGATGCTGATTGATCATGGTTGATCTAACTGTGTAACGACGCATTCCCAATTCATTTTCATATAAACATTTTTCGTCTTTCCAATTGTTAATAACCTCTTCATAGGTTTTATCAGCTGGGGCTCTATTAATGTGTTCTTGTAATAATCTTAATTCCTCAATTTTCGCATCTGCTTTAAGCTTAAATAACCCTCCACTTTTGTTCTGTTCTAAGCGATCGATCTGCATTTCAATTAAATCATCTACGGTAAATGAATGACCAGAGAACAAATGAACATATAACTGCTCTTCAGTGATAACAGAGCTATCAGAGTTTAGGGGTTTAAAATAAAGTGACATAGCAGAACCTAAACTTGCCAATCTTTTTTTATCATGATAATTAGAATTTTTTGTCTCATTTTGAAAAGAGCGCAAAGCTTCTTTACGAATCCGTGCACGTTCGTCATCATCTTGCGTATTATTAAATGCTTGCTGAAGTGCAACCTGAGCAGAGAGATAACCTTCTGTAAGCTCTGCAGTGGCAAATTCAACCTCTCCTTTATTGGCATATTCTTCAATATAAGCTAAGCCCTCTTTTCTATAAACAGCATGTACAAAATTCTGGTAACGTTGGCTATCTCTGGAATTGTTGGTGGTATAGTCATTGTGTCCACAGG
>JACCSX010000327.1 GCA_013812775.1 Tatlockia sp.
ATGGATGTTTTTGGAGCCATTGTTAAATATTTATCTAAAACTATATTTCGTAATTTTATTTACGACACCATTTTATTGACTCTGGAAGCTGAAAAGCTGCAGAAAAAGCTGAATGAGATAATTTTAAACGTAGAAGCAGACGATGAATTCTCTAAAACAAATGTCAGTACTAATTTAAATACGGCTCTGTCAGATACAAAATTTAAATTTACAGAAATCCAAAATAAAAGTTTTTATAGATTTTTAGATAAGGATAAACCAGAACGAGTTGAAGCCGCCAATGAGCTTGCTACCGTTGTGGATAAAATTGTACAGTACTAACTTTTGCAGTTGTTCTTTCATCGCTATTTTAGCCTTTTTAGGCTAAAATAGTGCAATTTTACTAATATTTAAAACATAATGCCAATTTCTCATCTTCTTTTAGCTCTTCTTGTTGTCGTCATCTGGGGCATTAATTTTATCTTTGTGAAATCTGCACTCGCAGAAATGTCGCCTTTATTACTCTGCGCTGCTCGTTTTATTTTAGCCTCTATCCCTGCAATCTTCTTTATCAAGCCACCTGCAGTACCTTTCAAAATAGTTGCTTTGTATGGATTAATAATGTTTGCATTGCAATTTTCATTATTATTTATTGGTATGTCTGCCGGTATGACTCCAGGAATGGCTTCCCTGATAATGCAAACCCAGGTCTTTTTCTCTATGTTTTTTGCAGCATTTTTACTTGGGGAGAAGACGACTATCTGGCAAGTTATTGGCGCTGTAATTTCCTTTGCTGGCATCGGTTTAGTAGCTATGCATTTTGATGCAACTATATCATTCTTAGGCTTTATCTGCATTCTTGCCGCAGCTGCAACCTGGGGTCTGGGAAATCTGATTACCAAGAAAACCAAGAACATATCTATGATTGCCCTGGTGATTTGGGGCAGTTTCGTTGCATCTCTGCCAATGTTAATGCTGGCTCTCGTTTACGATGGTCCACAGGCGATTATTTCCAGCCTGCAACAGATGAGCTGGCATGGCACCTCTTCACTGCTTTATATTGTTTATATATCAACTTGGATTGGTTACGGCGTATGGAATTGGCTACTCAGTCGTTACTCTGTGGGAACGGTAGTCCCGTTCACCTTATTAGTACCTATTGTTGGCGTTTTAAGTTCAGTATTGATCTTAGGCGAACCTTTTCAACTTTGGAAATTAGTTGCCGGTTTGTTGGTGATAAGCGGATTATTTATCAATCTATTTGGCGCGCGTTTATCGGTTACCAAAATTGCGCAAGAATTTTCCTGATTTGAGCTATGCTGGGCGCTTGGCCCAACAATATCAGCCAGGCTTCGTTATAGGCATGAGCGTTTGTAATAAAGCTTTGAAAACTTTTGGAGTACCGGCAACAATATCCCCTTGCTCCATATACTTTTCGCCACCCTGCAGATCACTCACCAAACCACCGGCCTCTTTTATAAGCAGGGAACCTGCTGCAAGGTCCCAGGGCCGCAAACCAAATTCCCAGAGTCCATCGAGCCGTCCGCTTGCTACATACGCCAGATCCAGGGCCGCTGAACCTGTTCTCCTTATACCTGCACATTTGCCAAGTAAAGCTTCAAAAGTAGGTAAAAAACGTTGACCAGTTGCAACATTGCGATGAGGAAAACCAATACCTAGCAAGGAAGCACTTAATTGAGTTTGTTTAGAAACACGTATACGCCGATCATTAAGCTGCGCGCCCCGACCGCGACTTGCTGAAAAACACTCATGACGTAGAGGATCATAAACAACAGCATGCTCAATACGATTTTTAATACGATGTGCAATGGACACCGAAAAGCAGGGGAAGCCGTGCAAATAATTTGTTGTGCCATCTATTGGGTCAATAATCCAAACTGATTCAGCATCACCATTCTGAATTCCGCTTTCTTCGGCAATAATCCCATGTTCTGGATAGGCTTTGTGAATGGCATTAATGATTGCCTGTTCTGCCTTGACATCTACCTCACTGAAATACTCCTCACTACTTTTAGCGGTTACTTTTATTCTGTCGACTTGCTCAACGTGTCTCATAATAATATCGCCAGCAAGGCGTGCGGCGGCAACAGCAATATTTAATAAGGGATGCATAATTAGACTCTATTTTAATAAAGTCCGCGATTCTAACACATTTTTTTTTGTACACAGAGAAGTCATTGCTGGTATAGTTGCTATCATTAAATATTTTATGTCTGTAATTATGAAATTTTCCTCAATTCGAGTAGTGTTAGTTGCCACATCACACCCCGGAAATATTGGTTCCACCGCCCGCGCAATGAAGACAATGGGCTTGTCAAAGCTATATTTGGTATCTCCAAAATCCTTTCCTGATCAACAAGCTACAGATTTGGCAGCCGGGGCCGATGATGTTTTAGCGTCAGCTGTGATAACTAATACGCTGGATGAGGCGCTAAAAGGCTGTCAATTGATTCTTGCCACCTCAGCCAGACCAAGAGGGATCTCTTTGCCAGGCTTAACTCCTGCGGGTTGTGCGCAATTAGTTGGTGTTCAACCTGATAATACTGAAATAGCTCTGGTCTTTGGTAGAGAAAACTCTGGTCTGACCAATGAAGAATTATTACGCAGCCATTACCATGTCAATATTCCTTCCAATCCTGAATACAGTTCTTTAAATTTATCTCAGGCAGTACAGATTATTGCTTATGAATTGAGAATGAATCTTTTAGCACCAAAAGCTGAGGTCGAATTATCACGCCAGGACAGGCTTGCAACGGCTGATGAAATTGAGCAATTCCATGAGCATTTAAGAAAAGTCATGATTGCGATGGATTTTTTAAAATCAACTAAACCAACTCGACGTTTACAGCAACGGATACGTCGTATCTTCAATCGGGCTCAGTTGGAATATAAAGAAGTGACTATTTTACGCGGTATGTTAAGCCAGGTTCAGTATCTATTAAAAAAAGGAGTAGAGGAATCCGGGCATGACTAAACTCCCGATTTACTTAGACTACATGTCAACTACTCCGGTTGATCCGCGCGTGCTTACCAAAATGATGAATTATCTTGGCGCGGAGGGCTGCTTTGGTAATCCCGCCTCAACTCATGTTTATGGCAAATTAGCCGCAGAAGCTGTAGAACAGGCACGTGCTCAAATTGCTGAATCAATCCATGCTCTCCCACGAGATGTTGTTTTCACCTCCGGCGCTACCGAAGCCGATAATCTCGCTATTTTAGGTGCTGCCCGTTTCTATCAGCGCAAAGGCTATCATCTAATAACAATGAGTACAGAACATAAAGCCGTTCTTGATAGTTTTCATCAATTGGAGAAAGAAGGCTTTAGAGTGACTTATTTAAAACCTCAGCCGGATGGTTTACTCAATATAAAAGACCTAGAAGAAGCCTTAACTGATGAGACTATTTTAGTCTCTATTATGCATGTTAATAATGAGATTGGCGTCGTGCAGGATATTGCAGCGATAGGTGATTTATTGCGTGATAAAGGCATCGTTTTCCATGTTGATGCCGCTCAAAGTGCAGGAAAAATTGCCATTGATTTAAAGGAATTAGACGTTGATCTAATGTCGTTTTCAGGACATAAAATCTATGGACCGAAAGGGATTGGTGCGTTATATGTACGTCATAAACCACGAATTCGTTTGCAACCGCTTTCCTTTGGCGGCGGTCATGAAAACGGCTTGCGCTCAGGAACACTGGCAACCCATCAGATTGTAGGTTTGGGAGAAGCGTTTGCTATTTCTGCTGCTTCTGCTGTGGAAGAACAAGCAAAAATTCTGCGTTTGCGACAGCAATTGTGGGAAGGCATCAGGCATATTCCCGGCATTCAGTTAAACGGCAATGCGTATAAACGTGTTGCGGGTAATCTGAATCTGTCCTTTGCAGGAGTCGATGGTGATTCTCTACTTTTAGCCCTGCGTGATTTGGCTATTTCAACAACTTCCGCCTGTATGGCAGCAAGCCAGCAACCTTCCTATGTTCTTAAAGCGCTAGGTCTTGATGATGAATTAGCCTATAGTTCGATACGCCTGTCAATTGGGCGTTTTACAACAGAAGAAGAAATTACCCAAATAATTTCAATAGTCTGTTCCCAAATTAACCGTTTGCATGAAATATCACCAAATGATGTATAATAAACTTGTAGAAAGATGTTTTTTTTCGCCAAAGCATGTCGGGATTTTGGATTTGACTCAAGATCTTAGCGTTTTTTATCGTGGGGGCGAGGCTGGTCGCGGCGATGTTTTTGATTTTTACCTGCTTTGTGATGAAAAAGGTGTGGTATTAAAAGCCAGCTTCAAAGCTTATGGGAATCCCTATCTTATCGCAGCAGCAGAATGGCTTTGCCAGCAATTGGAGGGATCACAGATCAATGAACATCCACGTTTTAATTATGCCTGTCTGCTGCAAGAATTTGGGATCCCAAAAACACGATATCCTGTTGCTCTACAAATTGAAGATGGTTATAAAGAATTAGTACACTTAATGAAAGAAAAGTTAAAAAGGGGAGTCTGATGAGCGAGGTAATGCAACATACGAGCAATACTAACTTTGGTCTGAGCTTAAGCGAGGCAGCCATTAACCATATTTTATCTTATCTTGCCAAACAGCAAGAAAGCATAGGCATTCGATTCTCGGTCAAGAAAACCGGCTGTTCAGGTTTATCCTATGTTGTCGATTTTGTTAGCGTTCCAAACGACAATGATATCAGGCAAAAACTTAATGATAGCTATCAACTTTATATAGATAAAGCCAGCTATCCCTACCTTAAAGGTATGAACGTTGATTATGTGAAACAAGGTCTGAATAGTAAATTTGTTTTTAATAACCCGAATCAAACCGGGCAGTGCGGTTGTGGAGAGAGCTTTACTGTAAGCGAATAAAATCAGGATAATTTTATAACTCCCCAGACGTTATCTCGAGCATAGCGAGAGATTGCGGATTTTAGCACCCTGCCAAGAGCCCCTCGCTGTCGCTGGGGATGACGTATATTTAACACCACTTAATATCTTCTTAATTATATTTATATAAACTAAGCAAAATATTTAATAGGGATACAAATGAGTCTAGTGCAGTTAATCTCTGAAATTGAACAAAATGTCGGTTTATTTTCTACTTATCAAACGATTTCTGGTCATGGTCAGAATATCCCATTCAAATTAAAGCCTGCCCAACAATTTTTAAAGGGATTGGGTGTTATTGAAGAACAAAAACCATTATCTAAGCTACTATTCAACGGGTTTCTAACTGACTTGCCACAACCATCCGTTATTATCAATAGCTTTGCACCCTCTAAGGTGAGTACTGAGTTAGTAATAACAGGTAAACGTATTTCTAGATTATTAAATAGTGCTAAAACCTATGTAAATAACGATCTGATTTCTAAAGAACTCTTTGAAAAAGCAATTTTGGATAATCAAATTACACCCCAGGATACGTCAATTTCTGTCGACTCCAAAATACACTGGCAAAATATGGCGGTAGGTATTTGTCATGTTCAAGAAATTGATTTATTAACAGAGCAGTTAATTCAAGGAGAAAAAGCGCTCAATTCACCCAGATCCGGAATTATAGAGGTGGATGCACCAGCTGTTTTATTACTTTCAAGTCCAGCATTAAATTTTTCCTATGGTATGGCCCGTTATCTAAGCCAAATTCAACGGCAAGAATTTATTGCAGGGATGTACCGCAATTTATTTAAGGCTACACTCAATGAAGGTCGTGAATACATTGCCCTTCCAGCAGCAGGTCTTGGCGTATTTGGCGGCGATGCAAATCTATATTTTAATACCTTAATGAATGTTGCAAAAGAGTTCCCCAAGTTAAATATTATTTATCATCCTGCACAATTTGTAGCTTCCTTTGATACAGCACTTCAGCTATATCAACCTAAAAATGTTGTGCGAGCCAAAAAAGATGTTTTATTAATTGCTAATGAACTTACTTACAAGGGTTATCCCTGTGCATTCCACAATCCATCAGATTGTGATGTGGTCTTTGGAGTTTATGATGTTGGTGAATATTGGAAAACAGGAAGCGGGGGTAGCTATGTCGGTGAAGAACATATTGGTGTCATGACAACTGCTCCCTTAAACTCTAGGGGACTCAACCCACTCGCTTATGAACGAGTGATTGGACAAAGTTTTGTCAAAAATGAAAATTTTGAAGAAAAAGAATCTACTGTTAATACCCCTCTTTTAAATTCAGTAGAAATATTGCCAGTTAGCAATAGCGATTATTCTAAGAAATCAGGGTCCAATAATCGCAACAAGCATGGAAATACTCATACTTTACAACAAATCCTAACAACGCTAATCGGTAACATTAGCGAAAAAAAGGGAGGGCGTGAAACTTGGTTTAATAATAACAGTGATGCAAAAGTAGCCAACTTAACGGCTATTTCTGATTGGCTTTCTAATCAGGAAAACATAACTCCCATAAAACAAGAGTTAGTATTAGTTCTGATTAGAGAAGTTTGTGCGATTAAACGAAATACCTGGGGTATTTTTAAACCGCATAGTTTAAGTGAATTCGACTCGTTGAAATTAAAAGTCCCCGATACAATTTCCTTTGATACGAAGCTATTAGCATTATTGAAACCCGGGGGAAATTCCGACGAGATTATTGAAGATATGTTATTTGAAAAATTTTCAACTCACTATAACCAAAAAATTTGAAATAGTTTTATGATGGAGTAAAGAGAAAGAAATAGGTCAGGTTCTATAATCAGACTTTTGTTATGGGGTGACTGATGGATTTAATTCCTCCACAATGATATTAACAATAGACCCTTCTCGTTTAGATATTCCCAGAATATTGCTGCAAAAAAATTTATTAATTCATACAGCTTTTTTTTTCAACGATGAAATTTCTGATAAATCAAATACGCTTTATTAAAAGTAATCTAGATTTTCAAAGATAACTTTTCCTGTGTTTTTTCTTGTTTTTTTATAAGAACTCTAAAAATTGCTTTAAAAATTTTCATACAATCAGAAAAATAATCATATATAAAGATTATAAAATCATTTTTTCTAGACCTAAATGTTTAAAAATTACTCAAAATATTGTTTTTTTACCATTAAATGAATTAATTTACAGCAAATCGCTCAAAAATGCTTGCAATCTTATCAGAATTTCCTTAAGCTTCCCTTAATAAATGAATATCAATAAAACAATGTTTACATAGTTTGTGATGTTTGGTAGTATATCGGTCACGATGTTCTTTGAATGATAGAACGGAATGTATTTAAACCATAATTATTTTTGAGTGTCTGGAGAGAAAAATGAACGCAGTTATACAACAGGTAGAACAATATAACGACGCATTAACCCAACAAGTTGTTGGAGCTGTAAAAGGCTATTTAAATGCAGTTGGAAATAAGGAAGTTAATTTAAATCTTTATCAACTGATTGTTGAAGAAGTGGAAGCTCCCCTTTTCCGTACAGTAATGGAGTTAACACGTTACAATCAATCTAAAGCCGCGCGTGTTCTTGGTGTAAGCCGTGGAACTTTACGTACTAAACTCAAGCGTTATTTTGATGATGAGTTCATTGGTACACGTGGTTAATTAACCTCTTTCATTTATCTTTCTTCCCGGAAATGTTAAGAAGGTGCCCCAAAGGCGATGAGAGATGATATTTGCTAGTAGAAGAACCAAAAGATTTAATTCTGGTCTTCTATTAGGCACTCTGTTAGCATGGGCCTGAAGTCGGTCAGGCAATCGCTCTCTGTTTATACAGAGGGAGGAAAGTCCGGGCTCCACAGGGCAGGGTGCCAGGTAACGCCTGGGAGGTGAAAGCCTACGGAAAGTGCCACAGAAAATATACCGCCTGCTCTCTTTGGGGAGCAGGTAAGGGTGAAATGGTGCGGTAAGAGCGCACCGCACGATTGGCAACAGTCGTGGCAGGGAAAACCCCACCCGGAGCAAGACCAAATAGGAATCCAGTCTATCGCGAGATAAACACGTACGGCCCGTACGGGATTCGGGTAGGTTGCTTGAGGCATGTGGTGACGCATGTCCCAGATGAATGATTGTCCGCGACAGAACCCGGCTTATCGACCGACTTCTTCAATTTCGCCCTCTCTAACCGGTGCTTTAACCTCTTGATTATGAATTCGACTAGATTTACTATCACTGATTTGCATAAACTTCCTTCGTTTCTAAGCATTTAGACGAAAGATAATGATTGAGCCTCCCTATGATGTTATGTATCGATGTGGGTAATTCCCATATTTATGGTGGTGTTTTTGCCAATGAAGAAATTCTTCTGCGCTTTCGCCACACTTCTACAGTCAGTACCTCCGACGAATTGGGTATTTTTCTCAAAGCAGTTTTAAGAGAAAATGAGTGTAAGCCAGAAGAAATTGATCGAATTGCTATTTGCTCAGTGGTGCCGCAATTGGATTATTCCCTGCGAGCTGCCTGCCTTAAGTATTTTTTAGTAGAGCCTTTCTATTTACAAGCTGGTGTAAAAACGGGCTTGAATATTAAATATCGTAATCCTATCGAAGTGGGAGCTGATCGTATCGCTAATGCAATTGCTGCGACGCATAGCTTTCCAGGGCAAAATATAATCGTAATCGATTTTGGTACTGCCACCACAATTTGTGTGATCACAGCGCAAAAAGCGTATATGGGTGGTGCAATTTTACCCGGTATTCGATTATCCGTAGACGCACTTGCCTCCAAGACTGCTAAATTACCTTCCGTAGAAATTATTAAACCAGAACAGGTTGTTGGGCGCTCCACTATAGAAAGCATCCAATCCGGTGTATTTTTTGGTGTATTAGGCGCTTGTCGTGAGTTAATAACTCGTATAAAAGATACATCTTTTGCGGGACAGGAGCTGACAATTCTGGCAACAGGTGGTTTTGCTTCTTTATTTGATAAACAAGGGATTTACGATCATCTTATCCCAGATTTGGTGTTGCAGGGGATTCGCCTGGCAGCGGAGTTAAATAGTTAATCGGTTGTATTTCTGTTTTTTTTAGTATTAAAAACTTTCGGATTTTTTGAGTTGCTTTCATTCCACTTTTTTAATTGACTATAAATCTATCACAATGTCATTAACCTCAGCAGCTACTCTGTTGTTAATGATCTTTGTTTGCATTTTTTACACAAAATTGTTGACGCTTGGGAAAATATGTTTCTATAGTGTATAAAAGTGGTTTAAAATAACTAAAAAGTGGAGATTTGTGGATCGGGTCTGTAATAAATTAATATTTCAACCTGGCCGCATAAAATAAAATCATGTTTCGTGGAATCAATGCCATTACTATCGACGGGAAAGGCCGTCTTGCAATCCCAACGCGTTATCGAGATGCGTTGAGTGAGCAAGGCAAAACGTCTTTGGTTCTAACTATTGATACTGAGGAAACCTGCTTATTACTTTATCCAACTGCCCAATGGCAACTCATTGAGGATAAATTGCAAAGTTTGCCCAGTTTTAATGCGGCTGCGCGGCGAATTCAGCGCCTGCTAATTGGGCATGCTACCGATGTGGAGCTGGATAGTAATGGACGCATATTGCTGCCTACCGTATTGCGAGACTATGCCCAACTTGATAGACGCGTTGTAATGATTGGGCAGGGTAATAAATTTGAAGTATGGGACGAAAATCTTTGGCAAACGAGAAGAGAAGATTGGTTAGCGGCAGAGGCATCAAAAGTAGATGGCTTGCCTGATGAAATGAGAACGTTTTCTTTGTAATGGAAATAAAATGATGGGGCATCAACCAGTATTGTTGCAAGAAGCAATTGAAGGCTTGGCTATTAAGGCAGACGGCATCTATATAGACGGTACCTTTGGCCGCGGCGGTCATAGTCGAGCTATTTTGCAACAATTATCATCTACAGGGCGACTTATCGGTATCGATAAAGATCCAGAAGCAATTGATTTTGCAAGGCTGCATTTCGCTGATGACCCGCGTTTTCAAATTTTTCAAGGATCTTTTGCAAAGCTTGCTGAAATTACTAAAGAGGCTGAAGTTTTCGGCCAGGTTAATGGCATTTTACTTGACCTGGGTGTTTCGTCGCCGCAATTGGATAATCCTGAGCGCGGTTTTAGCTTCATGCAGCAAGGTCCCTTGGATATGCGCATGGATTTAACCCAAAAATTAGATGCGGCAGCCTTTATTAATAAGGCCGAAGCCGAAGAAATGGCAACGATTTTCAAGGTCTATGGTGAGGAGCGTTTTGCTCTGCGTATTGCTAGAGCAATAGTTGCTGCACGTTCTGAATCGCCGATAGTAACCACCGACGTATTAGCAGAGATTATTAAACAAGCAAACCCAAAATGGGAAAAACATAAGCATCCCGCGACGCGGATATTCCAGGCCATTCGAATTCATATAAACCAGGAGTTATCTGATCTTGGCACCGGCCTTGAGGCTGCCTTGCAAACATTGACTCCAGGTGGCCGTCTTTCGGTAATCAGTTTTCATTCTCTGGAAGATCGTATTGTTAAACAGTTTATGCGTAATAAAGAATATGGGAACCGCCCGCCACCAGAGGTCCCAATACGTTATGAAGAGATCAAATCCTGTTTTAAAAGAATTGGTAAGGCTATTAAAGCAACAGAGAGTGAAGTAAGACAGAATATCAGGGCACGTAGTGCAGTGTTGAGAATAGGAGAAAAAATAGCATGAATGCTGCGGCTAAAGCTATTAATCAGGGTAATTTTTTTAATGGACAATTACTAGAAATGCGTCTTTCAAAACAACTCTGCTTTCTATTAACTCTTTTGTTAGCAGTTCTGGTTAGCGCGCTCGCTATTGTTTATACTACCAACGAATATCGCATGAGCTTTATTGAGCTCCAACGCCTTGAACAACAGACTAATCAGTTACAGTTGCAATGGGGGCAATTACTTTTAGAACAGGCCAGCCTTGCAACGCCCGCAAGAGTAGAGCAATTGGCCAAAGAAAAACTCGAAATGAGATTGCCATCTGATAAAGAAATTTTTGTATTATCCTGGAAAAAATAATTAGCCTTTTTCAGGTTTAAGGATCCAATGAAAAATAAAGGCCATCAGACAAGACTCATAGTCATGTCGTCTTTCTTCGTCGTTATACTGGGAGTTCTTTTCTGGAGAATGTTGGATCTGACAGTCCTGCACCGACAATTTTTACAAGTACAGGGTGACGCCAGGTCATTACGAGTCATCGACATTCCAGCTCATCGTGGCATGATTACCGATCGACTGGGAACGCCGCTCGCTGTAAGTACACCTGTGCAATCTGTGTGGTTAAATCCTAAAACATTTGCTCCAGATGCCGATCAGTTAACTAAATTAAGCGCGTTATTACAGGTTGCACCCAAAACCCTGCTTGCTAATGTCAAACAGGCCAAGGGTCGTGAATTCCTGTATCTGCACCGTCAACTGCCGCCGATGTTGGCAAAACAAATCGAAGACCTCAATATCCCAGGTATTAACTTTCAACAGGAATTCAAACGTTACTATCCTGAGGTTGATAGTGCAGCTCATTTAATTGGCTTTACCAATATTGATGATATTGGCATTGAAGGATTAGAGCTTGCATATCAGGATTGGTTAATGGGTATTCATGGGAAAAAAAGAGTTCTAAAAGATAGAATGGGACAAATTATTGAAGATCTTGGGGTATTAGTAGAGCCAAGACCAGGGCATGATCTAGTTTTATCTATTGATAGACACATCCAATATCTCGCTTATCATGAATTACAAAATACTATGGAAAAATTTGCAGCCAAGTCTGGCTCTGTGGTTGTTATTGATGCAAAAACAGGTGAAATTCTTGCTGCAGCTAATTCGCCTTCATTTAATCCAAATGCACGTGGCCGCTACACCCTCGATAGTTACCGAAATCGAGCATTAACAGATACTTTTGAACCAGGCTCTGTAATGAAAGCTTTTTCCATTGCCTCTGCCTTAGGCTCAGGCCAGTTTAAACCGGAGACCATTATCGACACGCGGCCAAGCTGGATGATTGTTCATGGTCGTAAGGTGAGTGATCTTCATAATTATGGTGTCCTCAATGTTACTGGTGTGCTGCAACACTCTTCTAATGTGGGTGTGGCAAAGATGGTTTTAGCAAGTCCTCCTGAGCAATTAATTGGTTTATTACAGCGCTGTGGGTTTGGCCAGCGTACTGAAAGTGGGTATCCGGGTGAAAGTGACGGCTCGATTGTCAATGTTAAAGACGCTAATCCTTTTGTACTGAGCACGGTCAGTTTCGGCTATGGCATGTCAGTCACACCATTACAGTTGGCTAAAGGCTATCTTATTTTTGCCAATCAAGGGCGTTCTATACCAGTCACTTTACTACATATTGATACAAAGCCTGTTGGTGAACAGGTTCTGGATGAGAAAACTGCAAGTCAGGTTTTAGCCATGCTCGAGGCGGTACTTGGTAACGAGGGCACAGGGCGTTCGGCCCGCGTTCCCGGCTATCGTGTGGCAGGAAAAACAGGAACTGCGCAAATTGCGGGTAAAAATGGCTATGATAAACATCGTCATATAGCCAGCTTCGTTGGTATTGCACCTGTCTCAGATCCTCGTCTTGTGATCTCTGTAGTGATTCATGAGCCAACTAAAAATGGTTATTATGCCGCAGCGGTGGCCGCGCCGCTTTTTGCCCAGGTCATGTCTGGTGCCTTACGGATACTCGATGTACCGCCAGATCAAACAACTTGAGGTTAAGATGAAACTTGCTGAACTCCTGCGCCCTTGGATAAGTAGTGATTTGCCTACCTGCGAAATCTCTGGTTTGCATAATGATAGCCGGCAGGTTAAGCCCGGATTTTTGTTTATAGCCTATCCCGGCGTTGCAACGGATGGGCGGTTATATATTCAGCAGGCGCTAAGTGCAGGTGCGATCGCCTTGGTTTATGATCCTGAAAACTGGCCTTCCAAATGCCAGCTACCAGCAGATATCCCATCTGTAGCGCTACCAGGGCTTGCAATAAAACTAGCGGAAATTGCCAGCCGCTTTTATGGTGAACCGAGCAAAAAAGTAGCGGTTACCGGGGTTACAGGAACCAATGGTAAAACAACAATCGCCTATCAACTCGCGCAGGCGCATTCTTTATTAGGGGAGCGCGCTGCTTATATTGGTACAATAGGTCAGGGTGAGGTGACCTCTTTGCAAACCTTAGCAAACACAACACCAGATGCCCTTTGTCTGCAGCAATTGCTAAAAAATTATGAACAAAAAGCAATCAAACAAATTTGTATGGAAGTTTCTTCTCATGCCTTAAGCCAGCATCGTGTTGATTGCATTGATTTTCAACAGGCTATCTTTACCAATCTAAGTCATGAGCATTTAGATTATCATCAAACCATGGAAGCCTATGCGGCAGCAAAGGCCATGTTATTTGCTAAAGGATCACTGCAATGGGCTATTGTGAACCAGGATGATAGTTTTAGCCAACGGATGTGCGAGGCATCACTTGCTAAACAAATGATTAGCTATGGGATCAAAGAGGGTGCTGATGTGCGTGCTTTAAATTGGGATGTCAGTTTAAGAGGGACACGCCTTGAGTTAAGCTCACCCTGGGGGCAGCATCACTTAGCAATCAATGCTTTAGGTTTTTTCAATGTATACAATAGCTTAGCTGTATTTACATCCTTGGTGGCATCTGGCTATGCAGTTGATAAAGTAGTTCCTGTAATGGCGAATTTACAAGCTGCTCCAGGCCGCATGGAAATTGTCGCTCAGGAACCTTATGCAATTGTCGATTATGCGCACTCACCTGATGCCTTGGAAAATGTGTTATCCACGCTGCAAAAGGTTAAAAAAGGGCGCATCATCGTAGTTTTTGGTTGTGGTGGTGATCGCGATAAAACGAAAAGACCAATGATGGGCAAAATAGCGAGCAGTTATGCTGATATTGTTATCATAACCAGCGATAACCCACGCAGCGAAGATCCGCTCACTATTATTGACGAGATTGAAGCGGGTATTAGTTCAAAGTTTAATCTTTATAAAATACCTGATCGCGAGCAGGCTATCGCTAGAGCGCTAAGTCTCGCTGATAAAGATGATATTGTATTAGTTGCGGGCAAAGGCCATGAAGATTATCAGCAAATAGGTTCAGTTCGTCATGTTTTTTCAGATCAGCAGGTAATACGGCATTTGAAAAAGAAAGAAACTGTTTCTGGGCTCTAGCAATTTGCTGACTGCTCATGTTTTTATATGAACAACCCATCGAGAAAATATTTAAGCACCGGTGTAAAATCAACCTCCTTGTTTTTGAATGAATCTACGACACCTGCACCAGCTAAAGCAAATGGTAAGGTTAGCCTTTGCAAAGGACAACTTATCACGCGGTGATGACCAATTATTTGTCATGTACAACGATCTATTTAAGCAAACCCAAGAATTTGTCGCACTTTCCTATCGGTAATTTGCACAGGATAATTGCAAAAATCATGACGATTTTGATGGGCCTTACGCAGAGTTTGAAATCTTAGTTCAAGACTGTGAGAAGTTTTTAAAAGAGCTGTTTCATTTCCAGGATTATACAAGGCTAAAACAAGATCATGCCAGGCGGAGGTTAAGGGTAAAGGCATCTCTATGGTAACTGCAGGCAATTGACGTGCTGGTGGTTTAAGATTAAGCCGAGCATGTAAGATCTCACTTAGTATTGCAACTGCTCTATATTTTGCCTCGATACTATGCCCGGCAATATGAGGTGTGCATAGCGTTGCCAGTTTAATAATTTCTTTATTGATGTTCGGTTCATTATTATAAACATCAGTACAATAAATAAGAGATTTTTGCTTGAGCAAAGCCTCTTCATTCACAATGCCGCCACGGGCTGCATTGATAATGACTGTTCCCGGTTTTAATTGCTTTAGCAGCCCCTCATTTAGAAGATCTTTGCTTGGATAGAGTGGTGAATCATGCAAATTAGCATGAATAGTAATTAAGTCACATTCGACTAATTCCTCAAGCGAATTATTGGCAAAACCCAAATCAGTTATAAAGGGATCGTTGCAGAGCAAAGTCATACCCGCTGCTTTCAAGCGGCTAACCACGCGCGAGCCAACTTCACCCACACCAATCACACCAGCTTTAGAACCGGAAAAACCCTTGTATTTTTGTAAAAAGGCGAGGGTAGCGATAACGTAATCGGCAACGGCTATTGCATTTGCACCCTTTGCATCAATCAATTCAATTTTATTTTGAGTTAAATAGGATTTATCAATATGATCAGAACCACTGCTGGCCGTAGCCACATAACGAAGTGAATGCATATGTGCTGTTAATAGGGCCTCGTTAATTTTAATATTTGCACGGCAAAGCAAAATTTGCTGACCGGTAAGAAGAAAAGGTAGCTCTTTAATATCTTTGTATAACTTCAATTCAAAAGGTTCAGGGAAAGCTTGTTTTAGGCCAGGAAGGCTAGCATCAGCTAATACTTTCATAAGCACTCACTCTCCTGATGTTCAAAGATTAAAGAGCGAATATAACCCATTAAGTGACCAACTTATCGGAGGCCTAATTATCCAGCCGATGACGCCAGTAAAAATCAGGAAGAGTAGAATAAATATTCCATAAGGTTCAGTTTTCTGGTATTGCATAGCTTGTCTGATTGGCAAAAGACTTGTCAATATTCGCCCGCCATCAAGCGGTAAAATAGGAAGTAGGTTTAGATAAGCAAGCAATAGATTGATGACGATACCGGCCTGACCTGATAACACCAAAAACAAAGCCAGATTGGAAGTGGCCGGGTTTAGCATCGAACCTATCTTAAGACAAATTGCCCAGAAGAAGGCCATTATGAGATTGGATAAGGGTCCGGCTCCTGTAGCAAGAGCCAGATCTCGCCGCGGTTTACGGAATAAATTACTATTAATGGGAACTGGTTTTGCCCAACCAAAGACGAAACTAAATTGACTTACTATTAGAACAAAGATGGGAACAAGTATTGTTCCTACAAGATCAATGTGTTTCATAGGATTAAAGCTTAAACGTCCAAGCATCTTGGCCGTCGTATCACCCAAACGCGCCGCGACCCAGGCATGCGCAGCTTCGTGAATGGTGATTGCGAAAAGGACTGGTAGTATCCAGATTGCTATTTTTTGGGCAATAGATAAATCAAGCATGTCTAGGGGAATTGGGAAGAGAGCAGTTATTCTAACGGATAGTAGTGACCTTACTCAAGAGTGAAGGGGGAGGATTACTGGAATTAAGCTATATTGTCTTATATACTTAACGCGCTTTTTACCTGGTTAAGAAAATTTGCACTCAGAAACCAATTATAAATTCAGGCGACGGTATTGCGTAAATTAAATAATTATTTGCTCCTGGCACTTTTCTCTTTATTGGTTTTTCTTCCTGGTATTGCTGGAATGCCTGTTATTGATAGAGATGAAGCACATTTCGCGCAGGCAAGTCGACAAATGTTACAGACAGGAAATTATTTTCAAATTCGCTTTCAGGAAAAGACCCGCTTTCAAAAACCTCCCGGCATCAATTGGCTACAGGCCGCCTCAGTTAAATTTTTATCTGATGCTAATGCCAGTACTATCTGGCCCTATCGTATTCCATCTCTCTTAGGTGCCTTGTTTTCAGTCTTGCTAACCTATTTTTTAGCGCGTCAGTTCGCCAGTGAAAAGGTAGCTGCGCTTGCTGCTGCCTTGCTTGCTTCTACCTTGTTGCTAATAGTTGAAGCTCATATGGCTGTTATTGATACGCCCTTACTGGTTTCCGTTTTACTCATGGAAATTGCTCTATGGATGATCTATCGCGATGGTTTAGATAATAAGCAAGCTCCCTGGGGATGGGCTTTATGTTTTTGGTTGGCAATGGCCTTTGGTTTAGTATTAAAAGGCGTTACTCCCCTGATAGGCGTTTTATCCATTGCCACTCTTTGCCTTATTGAAAGGAAAGTGAATTGGCTGCGCGCCCTGCAGATATACTCTGGTCTAACCTTATTTATTTTACTCAGTCTTACTTGGGTTCTATTGGTAAATGATGCTGAAAACTCCAATTATCTGATGCAGATGATCCAAAAAGATTTATTACCCAAACTTCAGGGCGGCCATGAATCACATGGTAAACCGCCTCTCTTCCATCTCTTAATTTTACCAGTCACCTTTTGGCCTGCGTCCTTATTTTTTTGGCAGGGCGGGCGTTATGCATTTTGTCATCGCCATGAAAAATCGGTTAAATTTCTATTGGCCTGGATTTTACCCACATGGTTATTTTTTGAAATAATGCCTACCAAATTACCCCAGTATGTCTTACCGACATTTCCTGTAATAGCCATATTATGTGCAATGGGTATAAGCAAATTTGCCAACTCTGAAACGCCAATTAAAACACTGCGTTGTTTACAAATTCTGTGGGGCCTTCTCTCCGTCGGTTTAGCCGCAAGCCTTGCAAGCCTGCCTTATCTCCTTATGAATCAATGGACTCTGGTAGCCATTGTGCTTTTTACTCTGATAACGCTCTTCACTTTTGTAGCTGTCTATTTTGCCGGTCGTGGTGCATACCAACGCGCCAGCCTTGTAGTCCTATTAATGGCGCTTCTTAGCTATCCCCTTATTTTTACCGGCCTTTTGCCCCAATTGAAACCGCTATGGATTAGCGACAAAATTGTCCAATTGATAGATAAAAATTCGATTTCTAAAGAAAAGCCCTTGCTCGTTGTGGGTTTTAGCGAACCCAGCCTTGTATTCAACCTGAATACTTACATAGTACAGTTTACAGGCATTAAAACTGCAGAGTATCTTATGCAAAAAGATCCTTCTCGTCGGACGATATTGCAAGTATCAGCCTTTAATGAAGAGATAGCCAAAAAGAAAAATTTATCTATTTTAGCAGATTTGCAGGGATATGATTACAGCAAAGGACATTGGGTAGAGCTTTTATTAGTTGGACAACACGTTTCTGGAGAAAATTAGTATGTCGCCATTTGATCGCCTTTTAAAATTTATGACGAAACCGCTGGTTATAATTTTATATATAGGGTTAATTATTTCCTCAATTTTATATTTCGATATACCTTTAGCCACCTATTTCTTTACTGCGGGTGTTGGAGAAAATTTTCTTTTTTTGACTTATCTTACCCACATAGGTTTGGGGGGGATTTATTATCTTGCCTTTTTTGGACTCGCTATTTTTTTTCGGTATATTCGTAAAAACCCTGACTGGGAGGCACGATTCTGGTTTTTATTACTTTGTCTAATTATACCGGCAATAACCACTTTAATTCTTAAAATGAGTTTAGGGCGCGCTCGACCGACTTTGCTTCTTCAAGATAGTGGCCATTTCTATGGTTTTTATGGCTTTAAAACCAGCGCTTATTTTTGGTCCTTTCCATCCGGTCATACTACAACAATAACGTCTGTTGTTTTGGGTCTTTGCATTGTGTTTCCGCGTTACTTTTATGCTTTAATCCTTCTTGGCTTAGCAGTTGCTTTTTCGCGAGTTTTACTTACTCATCATTACTTAAGTGATATATTGTTCGCAATCTATCTAACTTTAATACAAATCGGTGGTATCCTTTATGTTTTAAAACGCAAATCTTGGCTAACACCTGCATGGAAACCTATGTATAATAATTCGATTTTGTCCTTGGGATAATTTTGATGCATTCTGGCTCTCTAATTGACTTGTCTATAATAATCCCTGTCTACAATGAAGTGGATAATATTACCGACTTATATCAGGAAATTGTAGCCTCCCTTCCACGCGATCGCTTCCAATATGAAGTTATTTTTGTTGATGATGGAAGCACAGATGGAACAATTGAGCGCTTACGAATGCTTGTTAAGGCTCACCCAAATCTACATGCCGTTTATCACAAACGAAATTATGGTCAAAGCGCTGCCTTGCTGAGTGGTGCAAAAACTGCTCGCTTTTCCATGCTAGTGACTTTAGATGGAGATGGTCAAAATGATCCTGCCGATATTCCGCATTTATTTAGGCAATTAGTAGATTCTCGTACTGTTGTTTTCGGAAATCGTAAAAAAAGAGATGATAGCAGTGTACGTAAACTTTCTTCACGAATAGGCAATGGAATACGCCGTAGTCTACTCAAGGATGAATGCCCGGATACCGGTTGCAGTCTAAAATTGTTTCCGCGTGATGCATTTTTAGCCCTCCCTCATTTCAATCATCTACACCGTTTTTTACCAGCCTTATTCAAACGTGCTGGTTTTAGATTGGTTAATGTACCTGTGAATCATCGACCTCGTTGGCATGGCGTATCAAAGTACGGTGTGATGAATCGATTGTTTGTTGGCATCCATGATTTAATCGGTGTTCGATGGCTTCTGAAACGGCCCTGTGCGCCGGAGGTTTCAAATTATGAATAATTCCTATCTTTGGCTTGCTATTGGCCTGGTTGGCCAGGGCATTTTTTCTGCCCGCTTTATCGTGCAATGGCTTGTTAGTGAACGAGAAAAAAAGTCTATTATACCTGTTGCATTTTGGTACCTAAGTTTATTAGGCGGTATCACTTTACTTTTCTATTCTATTTACAAGCAGGACCCTGTTTTTATCTTGGGGCAATCAACGGGTGTTTTTATTTATGCGCGTAATTTGTATCTGATTCATCGGGAAAAGGCGTCTCGCCTGGGAAAATTAGAAAGAGTTTAGCCAAGGAAGAGTCGTGGCTATTCAATTTTGATATCTGATAATGCCTTTGTTTTCGAGACCACTTATGAATATAGCTGTATATGGGGCGGGCTACGTAGGTTTAGTATCTGCAGTTTGCCTTGCTAAATTAGGGCATTCCGTTATCTGTGCTGATATTAATGAACAGCGCATTGCCATGCTACTGGCGGGTGAGTGCCCAATTTATGAGCAAGAACTTCCTGAATTATTGCAAGAGCAACTCAAAAGCGGCAGGCTTAAATTTACTGCTAATTTAGCCTTCGCTGTCAAAGAAGCGAATGTACATATGATTGCTACTGGCACACCAAGTCTAACCGATGGGAATGCTGATTTGTCGCAGGTGTTTGCAGTAGCATCAAAAATAGCTCATGAGGCTGAAAGTGATTGTATTTTGGTGACCAAATCGACAGTCCCTGTAGGTACAGGCGATATAATTCAGGCCCATATCAACAAGGAGTTGGCGATTTGCGCCAAGACCTTCAGCATCACCGTTGCATCTAACCCCGAATTTTTAAGGGAAGGAACAGCTGTCTATGATTTTTTAAATGCGGATCGCGTGATCATTGGCGGAGATGAGACAGCACTTGCGATTCTTGAAGCAATGTATCTTCCTTTTATTAATCAAAATATACCAGTACTGAAAATGAGCCTTCGCTCAGCTGAACTGACAAAATATTCAGCAAATGCAATGCTGGCTTGCAAAATCAGCTTTATGAATCAGATGAGCCGTCTGGCAGATGAACTGGGTGCAAATATTGACGAAATACGCGCAGGTCTTGCCTTAGACCACCGTATCGGCCCTCATTTTCTGCAGGCAGGAATTGGATACGGGGGTTCCTGTTTTCCAAAAGACGTTCGAGCATTAATTCAGATTGCTAAATCAGTTGAGGTAGATACGAGTTTATTAAATGCAATTGAGGAAATAAATCTCTTGCAAAAAAAATGGGTTTTTGAGCAACTGCAAAAACATTTTAATAATAAACTGACTGGTTTAAGGGTTGGAGTCTGGGGCTTATCTTTTAAACCTGGTACAGATGATATGCGCGAAGCGTCTAGCCTTGTAGCTATTCAAGCCCTATTAGAGTCGGGTGTAAAAATCTTTGTTTATGATCCCGTGGCGATGCCGGCAGCGCGCCAAATATTAAGGGACAATCTAGCAATTAATTGGTGTGATTCAATGGCTGCTGTGTTTGCAACAAAAGTTGATGCTTTGGTCATTGCAACAGAGTGGCCACAGTTTAAAAATTATGATCTTGAGCTTTTAAAAAATCAGTTAAACGGTGCGCCAATTATTGATGGTCGAAATTGTTTTGAGCTAACAGGTGTGCTTGCGGCCCAAATTCCTTATTATTACTCTGTAGGCCGTCCAGCCATTAATGGAGTAATTTAGCTAACTAAATATTAGCCTTCAGATCTATTGGAGTTAAATAACAATGCAAGTGAAAAAAGCTGTTTTTCCCGTAGCTGGGTTAGGCTCTCGCTTTTTACCAGCAACAAAGGCGAATCCCAAGGAGATGCTTCCGATTGTGGATAAGCCTTTGATTCAGTATGCTGTGGAAGAAGCTGTCCGTGCAGGCATCACTCATATGATTTTTATCACCTCTTCCAGTAAACGGGCAATCGAAGATCATTTTGATAATCATTTTGAGTTAGAAGCACGCTTGCTAGAACATGGTAAAGAGCAATTGCTTGAGGTGGTAAAATCTGTATCGCCACCAGGTATCCAATTTACCTATGTCAGACAAAATCAGCCATTAGGCTTAGGCCATGCTGTGCTTTGTGCTGAGCATGTAGTTGGCGATGAGCCTTTTGCAGTTTTGCTGGCTGATGATTTAATTGATGATTCTACAATACCCTGCCTGTCGGCAATGACTGAGCATTTTATAAAAGATGGCGATTCAGTGCTGGCTGTACAACCTGTTCCCTGGCATGAAATTAACCAGTATGGCGTTGTAAG
>JACCSX010000074.1 GCA_013812775.1 Tatlockia sp.
AACATCCGGTATTACCTGACTAAAGTCCAGTTCAATGAAGCAAAAATAATGAATTTTTTCAAGAAGAAAGAGACTGCTTATGCAGCATGGCATTCTTAGCAATATTTAAATGCCGGGGTAATATCAAGATCTTGCTTCTGGTAGGAAAGATGATAGACCTGGATTAAAAGCTTGTCTTAAAGCATTACAGCCTGGTAATACATTAGTGGTATGGAAGCTAGACAGGCTAGGTCGCGATATGAAGCACCTGGTTAATCTTATTGATGAAATGAATCGAAAAAAAATTGGTTTCAAAGTGTTATCAGGTACTGAAATTGATACAACAACTGCCAATGGTAGACTTATTTTTGGTATTTTCGCAGCACTCGCTGAATTTGAGCGGGAACTTATTCGCGAGCGAACGCAAGCAGGACTTGCAGCAGCAAGAGCCAGAGGCCGCAATGGTGGAAGACCTCGTAAAATGGATGAACATACTATTAAAATGGCGATGGCCGCAATGACTGATCGTAATTCAGTTGCACATGAAGTTGCAAAACGCCTGAACATCACAACAACAACTCTGTATGCCTATGTTAATGGGGACGGTTCGCTCAAGGAAGCTGGTGCCAAGCTACTTAATCAATTAAAAAGAGAAACTGCTTAATGGCAAAACGGATACCAGTGGAGCAATTAGTCATTCTGCATAATCAATTAGGAGCTCATCCTCTAAGATCTCCTATCCGGAAGGCATTGATTGAAGAGTTTGCCAAAGCTTTTGATGTAACATCAAGTACTGTTTATCGCCAGATTAGTCACTGTGTTGATTTTAGTCATCATAAACGCAAGGATTATAATCAACCACGAACAATTTCTTCGGATGACATGTTAATGTATTGCCGTCTTATTGCGGCACTTAAGATACGCACAAGTAATAAAAATAATCGACACCTTTCCACCCCAAAGTGTATTGAAATACTTGAGTTACATGGGGTTGAAACCATTAATGGCTTAGTAAAAGTACCTGGCGGTTTACTTAAAAGAAGCACGGTTAATCGGTACATTACCCAATGGGGACTTGCCCATCATTCCATGTTAGCCGTTGAGCCTATCGTTGTTCGGTTTGAAGCGGAAGAAAGCAATGACTGTTGGCAATTTGATTTTTCTCCATCAGATTTAAAACATTTGAAAAACAGTAATGGGCAGAAATTATTTATTGTCAGTGTCACTGATGATAAGAGTGGCGTGCTGTATTCAGAATATATAGAAACAACGGGCGAAGATGCATTGACTGCTTTAAAATTTTTATTCAGGGCGATGTCTGCAAAAAAGATAGCCGGATTTCCTTTTCAGGGGATCCCTAAAATGATTTATACTGATAATGGTGCTTTTGCAAGATCTATGATTTTTAAAAGAGTATTAGCATCCCTTGGCATAGAGCTCAAAACACATATGCCCAAAGGCTCTGATGGTAGACGTACGACCGCACGTGGAAAAGGAAAAGTAGAGCGTACTAATCGTACTATAAAAGAATCTTTTGAAACATTATTCCACTTTCATCAACCAACTTCTCTAAGCCAAGCGAATGAATGGTTAATGAACTATTTGTGTCAATATATTGAAATGCCTCATCGCTCTGAAAAATCCACACGAATTCAGGCATGGATTAAGTACTTACCCAATAATGGTTATCGACAAATGTGTTCCTGGGAAAAATTCTGTCAATTTGTTCGTAAACCAGAGACCCGCCTTGTCGGTTCTGATGCTTGTGTGAGTATAAATGGCATTCCCTATCAATTAATACCAGATATGGCAGGAAATGAAGTTATTCTATTATATGGGTTATTAGATAATGAAGTGTATGTAGAATTTAATGAACAAAAAATGGGACCTTTTTACCCCAGCAGAGGCCCTATCCCTCTGAACTCATATCGCAAGCATTCAAAAACAAGAACTGAAAAACTGGCAGACGACATCGCAGGATTGGCACAATCAATTTCTGTTCCCCTGTCTGTAATGACAGGAAATGATGCTCAAATCATTGAGCATTTAGAAAAAGCCCGCGCAATTACCAAACTACAGCCTTACATTCCCTTTGAAGAGGAAAATCTATCATTATTCGGTAGTAAGCTCGATGCCAAGCAAGCCATTTCACATTTTTTAGGTAAACCGTTAGCTGAACTGCTTCCTCAGCAAATCAATGCAATTGAACAAATCCTTGAAGAAACATTAAATAGAGAACTGGTTGAATCCAGAGTGAGGCAATATTTTACTTTGTCTCTTCATCGAGTAATAAATAAGGAGTAGTACGTGTATACAGAAGTTATGGAGTTTTTTGGCTTGAAACAACCTCTTATTTGCGCAAGTTACTATGAAACCGAACAACGAAAAAAACTATATAAAGAGTTAAAGTTTTTGATTCAAGCAGGTGGTATTTATGCATTAACCGGGATGGTAGGCGCAGGAAAAACAACGCTATTAAACCAGATTCAAAAAGAATTGGAGCTTGAAAAAAACATCATTGTATCGCGATCATTATCCACTGAAAAAAATAAATTGAATGTAAGCACCATTTATTTAGCATTATTTTATGATCTAACAAAAACAGATAAGAACTTTAAAGTACCTACGCAAGGCGAAAAACGTGAGCGCCAACTCCTTGATTTAATAAAAAAACAAAAAAAACCAGTTGCTTTATTTATTGATGAAGCACATGACATACATGGACAAACTTTAACTTCTTTAAAACGAATCATAGAAGTTGTCTCACATGGTGGTTGTCAATTGTCTATTATCCTTGCAGGTCACCCTAAATTAAGCAATGCTCTGTCTAAATCCAGTATTGAAGAAATAGGAGCTAGAACTAAAATATTCAGTATTGATAGCGCGATGGGGAACATGGAAAAATACGTTGAGTGGCTGTTTAAGCAATGTTTACATGAGAAAATCAAGGTAAGTGATGTTATTACGCCAGAAGCATCTGTGCGACTTGCCCAAGCTTTAATTACACCACTTCAAATCCACAAATATTTATCATCTGCTATGGAAATTGCATACACTGCCGCAATAAAGCCCATTACAGAAGACGTTATTAATAAAGCGCTTGCACCAGATCTGAATTCCCTAGAGGCTCAGCTTGCCAGAATTGGATATCAACTACCTGCGGTTTGTGAGTATCTTCATGCATCTCCCAAAGAAGTAAAAGATTTTTTATATGGTAAGTCTAACTCGCCTAGAAAAACCGAATTTTTAAGTGCCATTCGCGCCATTGGTATTGCGGTATGAGGAATCAGAGAAGCTTATGTCTAAGATAATAATCAACGAATTACCGGCTTATAAAGATTTTTTGGAACAAGCCAAAACTCAAATTCACAGTAGTCGTATTCGTGCAACAACTGCGGTCAATCGCGAACTAATCGCGTTATATTGGTGGATTGGTGAGCATATTGTTAAGAGCCAAGAGAAATATGGTTGGGGCAAATCGGTCGTTGAACGTTTGTCTCAAGACTTAAAAGTTGAATTTAGCCATAAAACAGGGTTTTCTCCTCAAAATCTTTGGTATATGCGTCAATTTTATTTGGAATATCAAGGCAAACCAAATCTCCAACAGCTTGTTGGAGAAATTCCATGGGGACAAAATTTACTCATCCTTAGCAAGGTAAAAGATGATGATGCTAAGCTCTACTATTTAAAAGCAACCATTGAATGTGCATGGAGTCGCGATGTATTAAGCATGCAGATTAATTCAAAAAGTTACGAGAGACAAGTCTTGGCAAATAAGCAGCATAACTTTCATTCAGCGTTGCCCAAGCATTTGGCAGAACAAGCCGACAAGACCATGAAAGACGTTTATATGCTGGGGCTTTTGGGTATTACGGAGCCAGTTGTTGAAGCAGAGATAGAACGTCGAATGGTTTCCAAGATAAAGGATGTGATCTTAGAGCTTGGATACGGTTTCAGCTTCATCGGTAACCAATACCGAATTGTTACACCTGATTCAGAGTATTTTATTGATCTCTTGTTTTACCATCGAAAACTACAATCATTAGTCGCTGTGGAGCTCAAAACGACGAAGTTTAAGGCCGAGTATGCCGGTAAAATGAATTTATACCTTAATTTACTAGATGATTTTGTGAAAGAACCACATGAAAACCCTTCAATCGGCATTATTTTGTGCAGCGAAAGAAGCAAGTTTGATGTGGAATACTCTCTTCGTGGTATCGATAAACCTGTCGGAGTTGCTGGATATGAACTTACACATGATATTCCAGAAAAATTAAGAGATTCCCTGCCGAGTCCGCAAGAATTAGAGGAAAAAATTCTATTTGAACTTGGTTTGGATGAAAATTTCATTCGCAAATAATCTGGGTTCATTCGCAATTAATGTGGGTCGTATTTTGGCTGGTCGCAATTAAAGTGGGTCAAAGATGAATTATATTCGCAATTAATTCGGGTCAATTTGATGCTCTGTTCGCGGGCCGAGTGGTTTATGATTGCGAGCCGTAACAGCTAAGGCTAAGGTTTTGCAATCATAAACCCCGAAGCTCCCCCTTTTATTTGCAATGAATGTCTACTGGAATATTAGAACCCACTTTAATACTTCTAATCTGGGCAGTGTTTCTATCTCTTGAGTAGCTAATTTAAAGAAATATCTATAAATCATTAGGTTAATGATTATCTCTGGCCTCATTTTATTTTATTTGTGTTTTGATGCTTTAAAATAACAGTTTTCAATCCATCCTTTCAATTCCCATCCCAAGACTAGAAAAATGCTAAATATCATTGTAACTATCACACCAGCAGGAAGAATATATTTAGAAATTTGATAAAGGGAGTTTCCCAATCGAGTTACACTCTGACCGCCTAATGTTCCTGCATTGAATTTAATCGTTGGTAAAATTGAGTCTTTAACTTTAATCCAACCAGAAGGAATAGGGATTGTAGCTCCTGGTTGCTTTAAAGGTTGAATATTTTTTTGAACTATTAATTGTAAAGGATAAAAAAATAAAAAAGCAGCCAATAACATCGTAACTAATGGAACTAACTTAGTAAGATAAACCAAATATCGCATGAAAACCTCTCTTTTATATTCTGCATAATAAATTGTTTTTTAAATATTGATGTCCTTAAATAAATAGGACCCAAAGTTATAATATAGAATTTTGGACTTAAATAAAGTTAGTCAATTAATAAAAATATAATAATGTGCATCTATTTACCTTATTAAGAAAAAAATGCTTGATAAATAATCTACCAACTAGTAGAGTGGCAATTATGAAAACTTCAGACAAAAAAAATGAAATACTGGATTGTGCACAAACCCTAATCCAAAAGCGTGGATATAATGGCTTTAGTTATGCGGATATTTCAAGCTCCGTAGGGATTCGTAAGGCGAGCATTCATCACCATTTTCCCACCAAGGTAGATTTGGCTATGGCTGTTGTTGAGCGTTACAGAGAGGTTTTTAACACTTGTTTACTAAATATCAATTCTCAAAAAAATTGGATGAATAAAATTAAGTTGTATGCGGAATTATATAAAGATGTCTTAGATGAAGATAAATTGTGTCTTTGTGGAATGTTAGCCTCTGATATGGAAACCTTGCCTGAAGAAGTAAGAAAGGGGGTTCGTGACTTTCTTTATGATAATGCGGATTGGTTGGTTGAGGTTTTGGCGAGCGCCAACCCCCAGCTTCCTAAACAACGTTTAGATAATATAGCCTGGCAGATGATAAATTTACTTCAGGGTGGAATAATGATGGCTCGTACCTTACAAGACCCCATGGTTTTTTCAGCTGGTTGTGAGGAAATGATGTCTCAATTGGAACATCTTTCTTAGTTTTTCAAGACTATGAAAAGGGAAATACCGTTCGGATAAGTAACTTTGTTACTTATTTTTTTGAAATAACACTCTACCAACTAGAAGGTAGTAACATCGGAGCTAAAAAATGTCTAATACTAAGCAATACAAAACAACGTTAATCATTGGTGGTAGCAGCGGGATTGGGCTTGAAGTTGCTAAGCTTGCTTTAAAACAAGGTAATTGCGTAATTATTGTGAGTCGAGAACCCAATAAATTGTCGGAAGCTGTTTTATTTTTAAAAGAACTAGGAAATATTGAAGGATATAACTTTGATATTACCAAACCTGAGCAACTAACTGCTTTATTCAAAAAGCTTGAGAATCAGACTATTCACGAATTAGTAAATGCTGCTGGGGTTTTTAATCCCAAGCTTTTTCTAGAGCATGATTTATCAGATTATGAAACATACAATAATCTTACTAAAGCTTTATTTTTTATTACACAATATGTGGTTAAAAATAACATGCTTGAACAGGGTGGAGCAATTGTAAACATCGGTTCAATGTGGGCTAAGCAAGCTGTTAAAGCAACGCCTTCATCAGCCTACTCTATTGCAAAAGCAGGCCTTCATGCGCTTACTCAACATTTGGCAATGGAATTGGCAGAATTTAATATTCGGGTGAATGCTGTTTCTCCTGCTGTTGTCGAAACACCTATATATAATTCATTTATTCCACAAGAAAAAATACGCGAAACTTTAGACAATTTTGATGCATTTCATCCTATTGGTCGGGTGGGCAAACCTGAAGAGGTGGCTGAAGTGATTTGCTTTCTCCTTTCAGAAAAAGCTTCCTGGGTAACGGGGGCTATTTGGGATGTTGATGGTGGTGTAATTGCTGGTCGAAATTAAATAATGAGTATATAAATGAATTCAATCCGAAAATTTTCTGCTGTTATCAATCTGATTGAGAAACAAAGAAAAGCATTGTTTGAAAACAATTCTTTTTTTAAAATAATAGCCGATTAAGCATTCAATGTTGAGCAAAGAATGCTTTTTTCTCCTAGATGTTATTTTTTTCATGTGTTGATTCGGAGGTTATTACTTTATTAATGAAAAGTGATAAAGAATACATCGATTTATTAGGCGACAATTATCTTTGCCGGTTGACGACAATTAGGACTGCCGGTCTTAACTAGCTATTGTTAAAGGACATTGAACACTTTTGGAGTGCTTAGATGTCTGGACAATGGCTTACGTCGAA
>JACCSX010000075.1 GCA_013812775.1 Tatlockia sp.
CCCGAGCATAAATTGGAAGCTAGATGTGAAGCGGAGGCATTCATGATTTATGAAATTGGTGTAATGCTTTATGTTCTAATGGATGGGGATAAAATCAATTTTCCACATGGCACAGCAAGCTATACTCATGATGGGCAAATCATTGAATTTGATTTTAAAAATCCCATCTTCCAAAATGAAAAAGGTAAGTCCGTTGAGGAATTAATCCACAAAGCCATCGCCCTAAATCCAAATGAAAGAATCAGGCTATCAGAGTTTATTGAAGAGTGTCAGCGTATCAATGGAACTGAGTTTGCTGCTGCTGACTTACTAAGTTATTAGTTTCCCCAACAGGATGATTCTCCAGGTGGCGTCTTTCATCAAAAAATTTAACTATATATTGAAACGCTTTTTTACCATTATTTTTGTCATCCCAAATATAATCTGAAAAGAGTTTTTTGGATCTATCGAAATTATCTGGGCTTAATGTTTGATCAAGCTCATTTTTTTCCAGTTTAGATAATTCCTCCACCAATAGTCGACTCGAATCAGAAGCTGGTGCGTCATATTGAAGTACTACCTTGGTGAGATCATGTATTTGAACTTCACTTATCTGCAAGATTGATTGCCTTATGGAATCAAGCTTTATCTTGTCTGTAGTATATTCTCTGGAAAAATAATCAATTAGGGTCTTCAATCCAGCGACTATAATAGGCATTACGAGAACAAATAAAGCAGCACTCATAGTGAAAATCATAAGAGGGCCTAAGGGAAGAGGTATAAAAGCCAAAAAAAGACATACAAATAAATTGATGAGGTAGACTTTTTCTATTTCTGCTTTTTTAAGAGTCCCCATCAAGTTGCGATTATATAATGAAAAAAAGTAGCTTGCATTCATGGTTTATTCCCTTTTAGCGGAAAGCTCTTGCGTATAATTTGGATTGTCCTATTTAAAAAAAATTATTATAGAGTGATTTATCCTATTTTCAATGACTGAATTATTCTCTATCTGTATCTATTAAGTTGTTTTTAGGGTAAATATAGATAATAATTTTGTTGGTAAAAATAACTTTTGAGGAACGAATTATGAGTAAAAATATTGATTCTAAGAAAAATACCAAGAAGAAACCACTAAAAACAGCCAGTGAAAAACGAGCCGCCAAAAGAACCAAGAAGAATGACTCTATTATATAGGGTTAAAACTTGAGCTGCGCTAAACGATCGTCATAGGATGGTGAAATAAGCTATTGCAAAGAATACAGAGGTGTTGCAGGCTATTTGTTAAGAGTATTTTGCTGAGGAAAGCTCAACTATTTTTAACAATTTAATTTGATGATTTAATTTTCTGACTACGGCGGTCCTAATTCTTTTTTGGACAGATAAGAAATAAAGCGATCTAGCATTTTCACAGATAAAATGCGTTTTAAGACAGCAAAAAGGTGAGCCGGAAAGGTTACCCGATATTTAGCCTTTGGATTCTTGGCTTCTATGGCATGAATTAATTTACTAATAACGGCGTCTGTTCCTTTAGTAAACAACGAACCCTCTTTTTGTTCGCGATAACCCTTCAGCATCTGTTTGTATTGGAGTTTATAATAGCTGCTTTCCTTATCAATTTTTTGCAGCGAATAATCAATTGCATTGTCTCTGAACCGGCTGTTGATTGGTCCTGGCTCAATGCAAACAACCTTTATGCCAGTGGATTTAAGTTCAAGGCGTAAGGTATCGCTTAAACCTTCGACCGCGTATTTAGATGCATTATAAGCACCCCGAAATGGCATGGATATAAAACCTAATACAGAGCTTATGTTAATAATTCGCCCATGTCCTTGCTTTCGCATGACAGGGATCGCTAGTCGACTTAAATCCATCAAACCGAAAACATTCGTTTCAAACTGCTGACGCAGGGCAGGGCGAGAGATGTCTTCCAATGCGCCTGCCTGACCAAAGCCTGCATTGTTAATTAACACATCGAGTTGGTTCGCTGTTTTATGCAAGACTTCAGCGAAAGCTTTGGCAATGGATTTTTCGTCATCAACGTCCATAAGGACTGCTTCAAGACCTAAGGAGATGAGTTTGGCAAGATCTTCTTCTTTACGACAAGAGGCAATAACACGATGTCCGCGATTTGATAAAGCCAGTGCGGCATCATGGCCAATACCTGTCGAACAGCCGGTGATGAGAATTATTTTTTTTTGCTCCATGGGAGCCTTATGAAATAGAAATTGAATTTAAAGAAGGCAGGATCTATTAGCGAAATGCAACAGATCCTGGGCTGTTACAATATAATATTGAGGGAATAAGAGTGACCGCCATCATGAACTAAGCCCTTATAGGTGAAGCCACGGCAGAACGCAGTTACTTGCGGTGTCCATACAGAGGGGCCATCTTTAATATCAAGTAGACAGTAGTGTGATGCATCGCCGACATAGGTTACATGAGCATACCCGGTAGTACAATTTCCAGCATCTCGTATTTCAAAACTTTTAGAACTAAGAGCCTGTACTAATACCTCGCGATCTGCATTGATTTTAGCAATATATAGATATTGATTGGAGGCTGCCGAAGGATGAAATAAATCCACATAGCTGCAGAATTTCTCTTTAGCTTGTGCATTAAAACTAAGTAAAGCTGCTAACAACAATAGTGCAATTTTATTCATAATTTAGCTAATTGTTAATAGAACGGAAAAATCAGTATATATAAATACAATTTGTTGTACAACCCCCTCAAAAAAAAAACTATTTTTTAAAAGAGTTGGTGCTGGCTTTATTCAGTTTTTCTTCCATTAAGCGGTCAAATAGTATTCTTTTGTCCTCAGAAAGAGCCTTGCGACGCAGACTCATCATTTCTTCCATAGTGCCTTGAACACAGTCCGGGGTTAAACGATCAACGATTAAAGTTCCATTAATATGATCGATTTCATGCTGCAACACACGGGCATAAAAGCCAGTTTCAATTGCGCTATGCAGCTGTCCCTGCTCATCATAAAAATGAACCTTAATTTTGTTAAAGCGGGGAACCATTCCAGCCTTATTCGATACTGAATAACAGGCTTCAAAATCAAGACTGGTTTCGGCTGTTTCTATCATTTCATAAGCCGGATTTATCAGAATATGCATGGGGTAGGCTTTCGCATTGTTGCGTAAAAGAGCAGATTCTTCAGGAATATAGATTGCAATAATCTGTTTGGGATGATTAACCTGTGGCGCAGCCAGGCCAACACCGCCTAATTCAGTTAATTTCCTTTTCATCGCCTCAATGAGGTCTAGATCATCCTTGCACAAGGGAAATTTGATTGGTTGAGAAGCCGTTTGCAATAGCTTGGCCTGAGCGGGGTGATCCGTATTGATAATTTCCAGTGCATGAGCTTGCGGTTCAATCATAATAAATCCTGAAAGAATAAGAAGACAAAAAATTTTCATAAATGTTAACAGACCTTTAGATGATTATTAAGTTCAATCTCTTCATTTTCTTCATCTGGATCTTGAATATTTTCGTCAACACCAAAGAGGGTTAATTGAGGAAGAGAATAACGACGATTACCCTCCGCTGTTTTAAATAATCGATAGCGATTCAAAATCTGTTTTTCAGGCTCAATGGTGAGAGCCTGGGTAACGTTGTTGTAATGCTCGATATGCTCAGGTTTATAGAGATTCAGTAATTGTAATAAAGAGGTTACCAGCCGGGTTAACCATTCTAAAGTGAAAAATTGCGGTTCAGAGCATGCGACTAAGGTTTCTTCGAATTGAAGATGCACAGACATTTCCTGTAATTTTTGAATACGGTCTATAACTGATATATTTTTGTTCATCGCAATCTTTTCTAACCGAGCAATCAAGATGGATTTTTTTGCCAAAGTTTCATTATTTTCAAAGGTCGAGCCCTCGTTTTGCAGAGCAGTTTCAGCCTTGATCAGATAATTTTTGAATTGATCGAGAGTAACGATTACAGAATCTAAATGCGCGTATTTACTATAGTAATTATAGTCAAAGCACCCGATTTTTTCGCAGATTTTTATTCTAAGCGTATCATCAATTTTGTCTGCAGTTAGGGTTGTATTTACTATTTCCTTATTCCAATTTTCAAGATATTCCTTTAATTTGATTTGGTATTCCTCCTGCAAATGCATTAACCCAATATCTCTGTCCAGAGCTGTTTCAATCTGTCTGTTAAGGGTGACTTCAACGTAATCTCGAATATATTGCCTGTTTAGACTTGGTTGTTGTTCACGAAGAACGTTTAAATAACGTCTCTTTTCCTTGGTAGTTTGAATCTCTAATTCATTGGTGGCAATGAGGCCTTTGTAGTAATTAAATACAATTTTGCAATGAGCAAGCGTGTTTTTTGTACTATTAAGCACTTTGTCAATTTCCGGACTCTTTTCTATTTCACCTTTGATTAAGGTAAAAAGAGCGCTGTTTTTATCGAGAATCACTAAGGCATTTTTAAAGTCTCTAATGAGATGGTTGATTATTTCTTCATAGACAATAGGTTGTGGTGGTAGTCTAGTAAATTTAACAAAGGTAGTAAGAGACTCCATTAACTTTGCCATTAATGCAAAATCATGCTGGTGTATTTTTTGCTGGTTTTGAGCTTTGGATTTTCGTTCCCTAAGTGCTGCAATTCGTCGGTCTATTGTTACTTGTTTGGAAAATAGGGCAATATTTTTTTGTGATACAATGCCTAGAGGCTCAATCAAACCTTTATAAAATTCATCTAGTAATAGCTTCATGGGGCCTGAAAACTGCCCGGGTAATAGTCCTACACTATCTTCACACTCATCGGTTTCGATTAATATTTTGCTAAAAAGCTCGTCATTAATTTCTTTTAAATTGCTTAAGACTGCTTCATGGGAAAGGTTAGTAAATTGACTGAGTCTTGCCTTTAATTCTTGAAAAAGATCGAACAAGACCGGTGCTTGCAGAAATAATTTAAAATAAGAACTTGTGCTGGCAATAATCTTTTCAATGTTGATAACAACTTCTTTCGTATGAACTTGAATTCTTTCGCGTTCTTGAGTAGTCAGTTCGGTTTCTGATTTGAGCTTGTCAATCTGTGCAGGAATGAGCATGAAAGCGTTGAGTGGATACCAGATTCCGCTGTATTTAACTTCATTCTTATCCTCTAAGCTTGAAGTCTTTGGCAAAATGACGCTGTCAGAATTTACAAGATAAGGTTCAGATTTTTGCAGCAAAATATTGGAAACCTTAGTGGCTCTTTGGATAATCTCTGGCCCTATAAATGCCAGATAAGGGTCCTTATATAATTCCTTAGCCCCATCAATAATGCCGATAATATGGCTGTAAGCTTGGCCTAAATGATGCACATAAATAGTTTGGCGGCTTTTATTATTTAAAACTTCCAATTGATTTGTAATTTTCTCTAAATGATACAATGAGTTAAAGAGTTGCTTGATACCTAGAAGTTGTCTGGATTGCGCCAAAATTTCGTTTTGATCCTTTAATTCAGGGAAGGGAAGCTTATCCATGACCGGCTTTAGCTGGTCCTGGGCTGCTTTGTTGAATAAAGTTGTTAATTGAAAAAGCGAGGCTCTAAGTTCGCTTACAGCTTTCGAATACTCTGTATGCTCTAGCAGGAATTCTGTTCTTTCAGTAGTAGAATAATCAGGCTTTAGAATTCGCAGCTGTGATTCTTTTCTGTATTTTTCAGCTGCCAGGTGTCGATAAAGTTCAGTTCGCTGTTCGAATTTGTTGATAAGCTCGTTAAAACTATCCACCATTGATTTTTCTGTGCGCTCAAAATACTTAGTAGTAATCGTTTGAAGCTTTGTTTGCTCTTTGTCTGAAAAATGGGCAATAATCAGTTCATCATAATTATTAAAGTTTGTCCGGATCTCAATCATGTAAGGCTGAAAACGGCAATAAAAATTGCGGAGAACGGTCTTGGTTTCACTATCAATATCTTTTAAGACTTTTGGTTTGTTGGCGTGAATAAGGGTCATAAACTGTTCATAAGCTGTTTTGGCTTTTTTTAATCTGCTTAATTTTTCAGTATAACTTTGATAAAGTTTGAAAGCCTGTTCAGAGTTTGAAGCAAAGGCTTCATCACAACTAAGCAGATTAGTTGTTGGCTTGTAAGGAGAAAGTGTTAATTCAGCTTGTTCATGGACTGACTTAATAAGATCTTCATTAAGCTTCAGATGAAATTTTTGTGTATTGACATCCCTCTCAAGGGCTGCCGCTATTTTTTTCTGTAATTCTAAAACAGTCGCAACCTTCAGCTTGGAGAACATAGATAGAGGATTTAATGAGTTTAGCCAGGAATTGTCGACTGCCAGCGCAGAGATAATTTTGTTATTTAACTCGAAATCATGTTTTTTTACATAGGGTTCCAATAATTTATAATGGTTTGCCAAGGTAAGTTTGGCTGTTTCAGGTAAATGGTACAGGGAAGAATCCTTATGCTCCTTTTTCTTTAAGGTATTGAAAAAAACCTTAAAATCCACTGCTGCCTGTTCTATTTTGACCCCCTCTCCCTTGATATTGGCAATGCGTTGTTCGGTTTTTTCAAGACGTAAATTCAAAAATTCATTATCTTCAATTGTTAAAAGCTCTTGGCCTTTAATCGAAAATTGGACGACCTTAGTCGCGTAATCGATAAGAATTTGATAAAGAGGCTTAAGTTCTGCCATAAGAGGATTGCTCAGGGTGCCGGGCTGTAGCAAAGTTTCGTCTTCTAGCCGGTCAGCAAAGGCTAATAAAGGAGCCAGCAATTGGTATTTTAATAGTCCTAAATTATCGCGAATGACGTCTTGAGATGACTCATTTAAATTGGTCATCTCTTCTAAAGTGCTCATTGAAAGACTGATAATCCGCTCAATTATATCAACGTAATAAACTAGCTTGGCCGAAAGTAAAATACTATCGCCTTTCAAGTGTTCGAGTGATGTTAATAATTTAGCTCCCTCGTTTTGCAAGTCATCAAGCTTGCCCTGGTCTATTGTTGGTTGAAAATTGGCTAAGAGTTGAGGTGAATACTCATAAATATAAGCTCTTAATTGCTGTATATATCCCGGTAAAAGTGCACCAAATTGAGTGAGAAAGCTATAATCGATTTCTCCAGAACCGGGTTTCATCTGATCAACAGCAATTCCGCTCATTAAGCCTGCTTTATAACTAACAGGATATTGCTTTAATTGATTAGTTAAGGCAGCGGCATCGTTGGCATAGACGACTGTGGTCTCTTGCAAGTTGGATAATAAAGGAACTAACAGCTTAATTTCATTGTTAAAAAGTTCGTTAAAATCGACATCCAAATGGGTTAGCAGATAGGAGGCTTGGTAAGCATGATAAACAGTATTGTAATAAAGTTTTTTAACAACCTCTTTCTTGGTATCTCTGGATAAATCTATTGTTTCTAAATCGAGAAAGGCGATTTCGGCATGATAAAGTGCATTAAAAATTTCTTTAATTTGTATGATTTGCTTTGGTTGATTCGCAAAATCCGAAAAGGGAGGTCCTTGAAGATTTAGTTTTGCAAAATAGGGTTTAACCCTATTGCTAAAATAGGGACCATTAAGCATGGCCAGCATTTTTTGGCGATTATCATGCAGGATTTTTGAAACTTGTAATTCTTTACAGGAATCCAAAAATTTTACAATACGTTCTAGCATTAGAAATTCTTCATAAGAAAGCGTTGGATTATAGCTTATTTCTATAGAAATTCTAACCTTTTTGTCCAAATATTATTAATGTGCTCTTTAAAGGTTCATATCCAGGGGGTAAGAATCGAATAAAATTACTTTAGAACTAACTAAAGGCAATTTTTTGCGTCTATCCTGCTAGAATAAAGCATTATTTATCGTTTCGAGAGGATTATGTCTGATTGGAAAACCATGGCGGATATTCGACGTGAATATGGCGAGTTGAGTTTGAACGAAGCGACTCTTCATCAATGTCCAATCCAGCAGTTTAAAAGTTGGTTTGAAGAGATCTCACCTAAAGAGACAAGCGATCCAACGGCGATGCTCCTGTCAACTGTTGATGAAAAAGGTCATCCGGATTCTCGTGTTGTTTTACTGAAAGGATTAACCGATGAGGGATTCATATTCTATAGCAATTATCAAAGTGCAAAAGGATTGCAAATAAAACAAAATCCCTATGTAGCATTAAACTTCTATTGGCCGCAGATGTCGCGGCAGGTAAGAGTTCGGGGACGGCTTAAACGAACATCCAAAAGGCAATCAGACGACTATTTTGCTTCAAGACCCTTAACCAGCCAATTATCTGCAATTATATCTCCACAAAGTCGAGAGATTAATTCCCGCAACGATTTGGAACTTGCCCTGAATAAGCTAATTATTAAAAGTGGGAACGAGACCATCATTCGCCCAAAAAACTGGGGTGGCTATATAGTCTTACCCGAGGAAATGGAGTTTTGGCAAGGTCGAGATAATCGCTTACATGATCGTATTGCTTACCAAAAAACGAAAGGCAAATGGATCCATTGCCGTTTGGCGCCCTGATACCAAGATTTGCCTCTGGTACTTAAAAAGGAGCTTCGCTTTAAAATCAATAAGTTAATAAATTCCGTTCTCGTCGATGATTCTATATTGTCAAGAAAGAGTAAAAAATAAACACCGTTAATTTTTGAGCCAGCTCTAGTCGTAGAATGGATATTGAAGACATCTTCTCTTAAATTGAATTAAATTTTTATCTTGGCAGGATAAATGCTTTGTAGACAGTTAAGAGATAATCATTTTTGAGATGCTCAACACGAGGGTGCTAATATGAACGACACAACGGAGTTGTTATCACATATTAAATTACGCTTTAATATAGATCATCCAAATTTCGAAGAATGCTATTCCTATGGATATGAATGCGCTTCGGCTGAGATTGCGGAAGAGGAAAATCCTTATCCTGAAGGTTCTCTGGAATTTGAACAATGGCAAGACGGGTGGTGGGCAGGATTTTACGGTGAGCAGCCCGCCTTTTCCCAAACGGAAGAAGAGCCCGCTAATTTTCAGGAAGAGGCAGCAAATGATCAGGCCTATCCCTTCATTAGTAATTTAGTTAATTCTTCTGTTTTGGCTAATATACTAAAGATTACAGGTGCAATAGCAGCCACTGCTGTAGTGGGATATCAGGTTATTGAGCTTGTTGCCTAAACTTTAAAAACGGTCAGGTCGCAATCTGCGAATTTGACCGTTTTATTTGAATAGTTTTAACACCATAGACTTCATACGAGCCAATTCAGCAGAATTGAATTCCTTGTAAATTTCAGTACCAATGTTAAGACAAACGCAAACCTTATCACCTATCCCTTTAAGTAAATCAACACCTGACAATCTTAGTAATTGAATCGAATCAGCGATTTCTAAAGCCCAGTTATCAAAGTATTGCATATCTGTAAACACGGGTAAAAAGAAAGCTCCATTTTCTTCAAGATAAAGAACCTCTGGCTCGTCAGCCGCTGAATTTTTATTAATAGGAATAATAAAGTTTGCCTTTATAAACTCAAGATAGGCTTTGTTGGCTTCTTTGGAGTCACCTTCTGAATCCAAAGCTTTCTTAATTGCTAATTCTAAACTGTTCATTGACTCTTACCTAAATTCAAAGGCTTTATTATACATGATCCTTGAAAAAGCAATATATAACGATAGAACAGCCCAATATGTTGAAATAATCATCGTCGACAGTATAATGGAGTTCGAATTTGTCAATTTATTGCACAGTGGCCTGGTTGATCAGCTATATGGCGTTATTTTAGGATAATAAGTAGTGAATTTATGAATAGGGTTGCAAAGTCACAGAGTGAAAATAAAAATCGTATTAACCAGCTAACTTTTGCATGGATAGTTTGGGGATTGGCAGCTGCATTTTATTTCTCCGATTACCTTGCGCGAGTAGCTCCCGGTGTTATGCATCGCAATTTACAACTGGCATTTGGTATCAATGAAGCCGGATTTGGCATACTAACCGCTTCATTTTATATTCCCTACATCCTTATGCAAATTCCAGTGGGACTGACCGTAGACCGTATAAGCATTCGCACAATTCTGACCGTCATGTCATTAATTACGGCTCTGGGTTGCTGTGTTTTTGGTATGGCTGATGGGTTATTGACAGCCTCAGTTGGACGAATGTTAATTGGCTTTAGTGCCGCCTTTGCTTTTGTAAGTTCCTTACGACTAGCTACATCCTGGTTCCCTCCTGCTATGTTAGGCTTATTAGCTGGCTTGACTCAGGCTTTAGGAATGTTGGGCGCTGCAGCAGGGGAAGCGCCAGTTTCCTTTCTTGTGGCTGCTGTGGGCTGGCGAAACTCCCTGTTTATTATTGCTGTTTTATTTGTTGCCCTCGCCGGTCTTTTATATCATTTTGTCCAGGATAAACCGGGAAGCAAAAGACGTGAATTTAGATACGAGAAAAAAATATCTATCTTGACAAGCTTACGTATTGTTCTTAGTCACCGCCAAACCTGGCTAAATGCGCTTTATACAGGTTTTCTTTTTGGGCCAACAGCAGTAATTGGCGAGGCGATTGGGCCTGCCTATCTACAATACGGACGAGGATTAACTGCACATGCAGCAGCCTTTGCAACGGGATTAATATTTATTGGCTGGGGTATAAGCGGCCCCTTGTCTGGCTGGCTCTCTGATAGAATGGGGCGCCGTAAACCCTTGATGATAGTTTCAGCTTTCTTTGGCATAATATTGACATCCCTGTTTGTTTTTTATCCAAATATTGATAGAACAACCGCTTATATTTTATTTTTTATCTATGGTCTGACTAATACAGGAGTAGCGATAGCTTATGCGGTTTCCACAGAGATCCATGAAAGTAATGTAGTCGGAACATCAATTGCCTTTACAAACATGATGTCAATTTTTATAGGTGCTCTAATGCAACCTCTGGTTGGGCGACTGGTTGATTTGGAATCAGGAGCACGAGCCTATAATGTGGAAACCCTGCTGCTTCCCGATTTCCAGGCAGGATTAAAGATATTACCTCTTTGCTCCTTAGTCGCTTTAGTATTGGCTTTTTCTGTGAAAGAGACTTATTGCAAACCTATTCGAATGGCCTAGTAGGTTTTTGCCTTATTCCCGCACAATAAGCTTATCGAGATTTTTAGGATTTAAGCTCTGAAAAATGCAGATTTTAACTGATTGACCAGTATCAATTTTTTTTTCGCATTTCTCTTTGCTCTTAATGAATCTCGTGCTTTAATTACTGCCGTGCCTTTGTAATAGCTCAAAGGCGACTCAGATTCTGCAAAAGGCTGACACCAACACCGGAGATTATAATGAAAAAATTCACAGGATTAGTGGTTATATTAGCCGTTCTAATCCTTGGCTCGTATTATGGAATGGGGTATCTCACTGAAAAAAAATTGAAGGAGAACCTTAAGCTGGTGAATCAATCCAATGGCCTTAAAGTCGAGGTTGAAAATTATAATCGTGGCTGGTTTACCTCTCTGGCTTCACTTGATTGGCATTTGCATATTCCAGAACATGTTATTACAACCGCAGCAGGTCAGTCCCAGACGGTTCCTGCAGAAGATTATCAGTTAAGGATGCCTGTAACCATTCATCATGGCCCAGTCATTTTTGCTAATAAAACAGTTAAATTCGGTTTAGGATACGCTCATACTGACTTAGCACTGCCGCCAAAGATTGCAGAGCAATTCAATAATACTTTCACTAGTGATTCAACTCAGCCCAAACTTGATTTGAGTTTGCTTGTCAGTTACATGTCTAATACAAATATAGATTTGTCTGTGCCAGAGTTTAAATTGGTTTCTAAAAATAGTAATGGTGGACATTTAGAGTGGCTCGGGATGACATCAGCAACGTCTGTTTCGTCTGATAAAAATAAAATAGCGGGTAACATTACAGTTGAAGGTCTTCGTTTTACAAAGGATCAAACAAAGACGCTTATGTCGACTATTACCAGTGATTACAATCTGCATCGAGCCCAAGGTGGCATATTCCTGGGTGATGCAAGTCTCTCTTTCCCTTCGCTAGACGTTTCTTTAAACGATAAGAAAATACTCGCAATGAGTCAATTTGATGTTCACTCTGATACAAATATCGAAGAAGGTTTGTTTAATTCTCATTTCAAGACTTCTTTAGAAAAAATAGTTGTTAATGACAAGATTTATGGGCCTGGAAATTTGGAAGTGGGGATTAGGAATCTTGATGCGGATGCACTGATTAAAATCAATGAGCAAGTAAATCAAATGCAACAGGGTAATGATCAACAACGCCAGCAAGCTGTATTAGCAATAATACCACAATTGCCTCAGCTTCTTAGTAAAGGTGCTGAATTTGAAATTTCAGAGCTTAACTTTGCAATGCCTGAAGGGAAAATTGAGGGAAATGTGCTGGTGTCTTTACCTAAGACTGATGTGGCTAATCCTTTTGAACTAATCCAGAAGGTTCAGGGTAATGGTAAAATAAAAATACCTGCAATCGTCCTCAGAAATGTTCTAATCCAGTCCTTCCAGCAAAGGATGGTAGCAGCGCAGCAGCAACCTCAGAACATTCAGCAGGGTATTGTTCAACAAATGCAACAGCAGGCGATAGGGCAACCGGCCAGTCCTCCAAGTGAAAATGCTAATGCTGCCCCGGCGACTTCTACGACTGCACCTGCCACTCCCGCTCCTGCTACAAATACAGCACCAGCTACCCCTCCAGCCAATGAAGTGGAGTTAACGCAGCAGGCTACAACCTTAGCTGATAAACAATTAGCTGCAATGGTGCAATCTGGGGTGCTGTCTGTACAAGGGACTGATTACCTAATTGAAATGAGCTTTAGCCAAGGTAAATTAACGGTTAATGGAAAGCCCTATGATCCAGCTATGCTGAAACTTCAATAGGAAAATTTAAGGGTATTAAGGGTCTTAGATCTTTCGCTAGCCTAAGCTGAGAGAAGCCTTTAGTTTTGAGTTTCACAGCAATTTCGGGCCTAGGTTTTTCCTAGGATTAAATGAGATATTAAAGGACCCTGGAGTGAGTTTAATTCGTTGAACTTAGATGAAATTCCTGATTTTTAAGTCAAATTTTCTAAATCTGGACTTGTCAGGAATTGCTCAATTGGGTAAGATGCTGCTTTTTAAAGGAGGAGTGAATAGAATGACAACAATCAGTAATGAAGCCGGGGATACAACTGCGTCGCTGGCAGCGAGTGTCACTCAATCAGTGCAGAAATATTTCACCGAGCTGAAGGGAACTGATCCTGTTGATCTGTACCAGTTTGTTCTTGAGGAAATTGAAACACCATTATTTCGTGCTGTCATGGAGCATTGCAAATATAACCAATCACGTGCTGCAATTATGCTTGGGATTAGCAGAGGTACATTAAGAACCAAACTCCGTCGCTATTTTGATGACAAATACGTTGGTACACGCGATTAAAATCTTACAGTTTTAATTGTAAATTCAAAAAGGAAGCCTAAGAGCTTCCTTTTAATTTTTGAATTGTTAAATAAATTTTATAGGGAGAAGATCCTCCGGGAGTAACCTAAGTTTGTGAAAAATATTGAAGCAATATAATTAAGTAAATACTTATTTAAAAAAGGGTTGAATCCATTTTGAGCATATTAAAGGACATATTAGAAGAATGACACTGATTAGTGTTTATGTTTATGTACCCCAGTCTTTATTGCTACCCAGCGTACCTTAAATAGCTATTCAACGAGTACAAACGTCATCGCTAGACGTTATGAGAGATCTGGCTTGGGGCTTTTAGCTAACACACTATTCCGATTAAATTAAGCTGAAAACATAGAGCTTACAGATTCTTCTACGTTTACTCGTTTTATAGCTTGGGCGAGCATGTCAGCAAGGCTAACGACTCTAATTTTTTCACAAAGTTTTGCAGCATCTCCGAGCGGAATAGTATCTGTAATGACGACTTCATCCAAGGAGGAGTGTTTTATATTTTCCACCGCTGGTCCTGAGAGAACGGGATGAGTGATATAAGCTCGTACGCTAGCTGCACCATTACGTTTCAGTTCATGCGCTGCAGAGCAAAGAGTACCGGCTGTATCAACAATATCGTCAATAATTAGACAGTGTCTGCCAGCGGGTTCACCAATAATATGCATTACTTCGGATTTATTGGGACCACTACGTCTTTTATCAATAATTGATAATTCCGCATCATTGAGGAGTTTTGCCATGGCTCTTGCCCGAACAACACCACCCACATCGGGCGATATAACCATAAGATTTGGCAGATTTTGTTGTCTTATATCATCAAGGAGAATCGGTGTTGAATAAACGTTATCAACAGGCATATAGAAAAACCCCTGGATTTGATCGGCATGTAAATCAACTGTTAGGACCCGACAAATACCAACAGAAGCCATCATATCAGCGACTACTTTTGCAGTAATCGGAACTCGCGCCGAACGTACTCTACGGTCTTGACGTGCGTATCCAAAATAGGGCACAACAGCGGTAATACGTCCTGCAGATGAGCGTCGCAGGGCATCCGCCATAATCATCAGTTCCATCAAATTATCATTTGCTGGTGAGCAAGTTGATTGGACAACAAAGACATCACGACCTCGAACGTTCTCAAGGATTTCAACCAAGGTTTCGCCATCACTGAAGGTGCCCACAGTAGCCTGGCCTATGGGAATCTGCAAGTGTGAAGCTATTTTAAGTGCTAGCTCTGGGTTAGCATTGCCGGTAAAAATCATCATTGTTGACATGTGCAAAAAGCCTTCGATTGGTTTGAATCAGGATATCTTAAACACATAGCAGAAGACAGCCAGCAAGATATAATTATTATTTGAGCGATCGGATGAACGCATTCCTCACGGTTATCTTCTGCCGTCTGTTTACTTATATAGTAATGGCTGGGGTGCTAGGATTCGAACCTAGGTATGCAGGGATCAAAACCCTGTGCCTTACCGCTTGGCGACACCCCAATAAATCGTAGATTTCTTTCTTAAACGTCCAGGAATAAACTTTGTGTACTGCTGCAACGTGGTGCGTATTTTGCAGAGTATTTAAAGCCTTGTCAACGGCAGCTAAATTAATTTTTTTATAATTTAAACCTCACAATATCTAGGTTTTTGTATTCGCCACCAACTTTAGAGTTTGAAAAAAGAGTTGTTAGTGGCTGATTTGCAACTTATACACGCCAGTGTTTTATAATTAATTTCATAAATATGCCATTTCCTTGCAGTCTAATGCTAGTTGGAAGAACTGCTTTACCCACTGAGGTGTATTGCTGATAGTCTATTGTATAACCTGACTGTCGAAGTGCTTGTAGGCGACCTGCCTCATCATATTTTTTCCCTTGAACAGAACCTGGCGCAGCTATACCTCTTACCCAATAATAGAGATTGGGAACAGGAAGACTTACACCTGTTTGTTGTTTTAAAAGGGATTCAGCGTTTGAGGAGGAGGATTTTTTAGGTCCGTCCTGGAGCGTGACTGTTCCCCCGCTTTTATTAATCAAGATTGTCCCAGAGCCTAAAGGGCCGGACAGGCGCATTTGATAGTTGCCAGCACCGCGTTGCACCCAGTTTAATGACGCAGACCAGCCCTTACCTTTACTACGGGCGGCTAATGCTCCTGAAATTTCCCAGGAAGTAATTTGGGTGGCGGAGGAGTTATCACCCTTTGCTTTATTTCTATTGTCGAGCAAAACCGCCGTTTTAGATGTTCCTGTTTTAGTTAGAGTTTCCTGTGTTGTTATTAGAGCTTGTTTGTTTAGGGCACTTGAGTTGCTTTTGGCAGGTGTTTCTATTTGGTTCCGTGAGGGCTTTGCTCCAGGAGGAAGAGCCTCCAGGTTTTGTGATGTTTCACTAACTTGTGGTTTAGGAGCACAGGCAGCAAGCAGCAGAAAAGATGTAACAAGAGTAAGCCTAAAAACAGTCATTTCAATCTCCCTATTTATCATCCCGAAAAAAATTCCAGTGCAGCTATTCTAGTCAGGATCATTGTTTAGACAATAGTTTTTATATTCACAATACGCTAGACTTCAAAAACTTGCAATTAGCGCGTTCCTTCTATGAAACATAAAGCAATTTACCCTGGAACTTTTGATCCAATTACTAATGGGCACATCGATATTATTACTCGGGCTTCTAGAATATTCCCTGAATTAGTTATTGCAGTAGCATCTAATAGTGCTAAAAACCCATATTTATCCTTGCCTATGCGTATTGAGTTGATAAAAGAAGCGGTAGGTAATTTACCGGGAGTTTCAGTTATTGGCTTTGATACATTATTGATTGATTTTGTACATCAGCAAAAAGCAGGCATCATTTTACGGGGTTTACGGGCAGTGAATGATTTTGAATATGAATTCCAGTTAGCAGGGATGAATAGAAAATTAGCAAAAGATATTGAAACTCTATTCTTGACACCCTCAGAGCATTTAATGTTTATTTCTTCTACTCTGGTGCGTGAAATTTCATCGCTTGGTGGTGATGTTTCTCAGTTTGTTCCCGCCGCTGTAGTGCAGGCTTTGAATGAGAGGAGAGATCGTGTTTTATGAAACTTTTAAAATTTTTCTAATCATTCTCTTTTTAAGCGCTAGTCAAATCTCGATTGCGGATTACGCCGAGAAACCCCCAGGCTTTGCAGTTGCCTCTGCTCATCCACTAGCCACTAAGGCCGGACTTGAAATTCTGGCTAAAGGTGGGAATGCCTTTGACGCATCCATAGCTGTAAGTGCTGCGCTTGCTGTAGTTTCACCCTATCACTCAGGTTTGGGCGGCGGGGGGTTTTGGCTTTTGCATTTAGAAAAGGATAAAAAAAATATTTTTATTGATGGGCGTGAAGCAGCTCCTCTGGCAGCCCACAAAAATATGTTTTTGGAAACTGATGGCCAAAAAATTGCTGGTCTATCTTTAAATGGTGGTTTAGCTGCGGCAATACCCGGGGAACCGGCGGCCCTTGCTTATATAGCTCTCCATTATGGACGCCTTCCTTTAGCCGAAACTTTGGCTCCGGCAATTCGTCTTGCTGAAGAGGGTTTCATTGTAGATCACCAATTTACTTTCTTTTCAACGATGACAGATCGTTTACAAATGTTACAACGATTTCCCGATACGGCTGCTGTATTTCTAAATCAAGGGAAAGCTTATCAATTTGGAGAATGTTTAAGGCAGCCGGATTTAGCAAAAACCTTAAAATTGCTTGCCAAAAAGGGGCACGATGGTTTTTACCATGGTGAGGTAGCCGAGCGTTTGGTTAAAGGTGTGAGAGCAGCTGGAGGGATCTGGACATTGAAAGACCTTGCGAATTACCAAATCAAAGTACGGGAACCTTTAGAGGGGGCTTTTCATAGCATGTTAATTATTACTGCACCGCCTCCCTCAGCGGGTGGTGTAGCTCTACTAACTATGTTAAATATTCTGGCAGACAATCCCTTGCAATCCCTTTCAAAGGCAAAATGGGTACATTACCTAACTGAGTCAATGCGCCTCGCATATTGGCAGAGATCAAAATATCTGGCTGATCCGGACTTTGTCAGTATTCCGCTTAGTCATTTAATCTCTGCAGAAAATGCGAAACAACTTCGTCAATTAATTTCACCCGATAAAGCTCTGCCTAGTTCTGCATTAGAAGGTGATGCTGCCAACCAGGAAAGTAATAATACTACGCATATTGCAATTTTGGATGAACAAGGCAATCGTGTTTCCGCAACCTTGTCAGTTAATTATATTTTTGGATCCTCTGTCATAGCAGCGGGTACTGGCGTGTTACTCAATGATGAAATGGATGACTTCTCAACTAAACCCGGTGAAAGAAATGTTCATGGAATTGTGGGCAGCGATACTAATATTATTCAACCGGGAAAAAGACCCTTATCAAGCATGACACCAACTTTTCTTGAGATGCCTGGACGCTTGGCTATTCTAGGTACTCCGGGAGGTAGTCGTATTCCGACGATGGTTTTACTTGCTTCCTTGGTCTTTGAAAATTATCAAGCTGCGATTACCATGGTTTCAACGATGCGTTTTCATCATCAATATTTGCCTGATTGGTTAGAAGTTGAACCCGAATCGTTTTCACCGGAATTACAAGCCGAATTAAAAGCAATGGGTTATAAGTTGATGTTATTAAAGCAATATTTTGGAGATATGCAGGCTATAACCTGGGACAAAAAGACAAATCTAATTACAGCAGCCTCTGATCCAAGGCACATAGGCTTAGCTGCTGTGATCCCTTCAAATGAGTTAACCGTTCATTAGGGGCTTTCCAGCCGATTATGTTTTGCCTCAATGACCTCTTCGGCAGGGCCCTCAACAAGGTTTTTAATTGAGTCATAAACTACCTGCACTAATTTATTTCGATCTTCAAAGTTATACTGGGATGCATCGATTGGCCTACCGATGTGAATTTCAGCAGCTTGGTTAAGATTAAATTGCAAGGTACGAGCTGGGAGAATGTCATAGGCCCCACGAATACCAATAGGTATAATGGTAGCTTTTGAGGCAATGGCAGTGATAAAAGCACCCTTTTTAAATTTTGCGATTTTACCGTCTTTAGAGCGTGTACCTTCTGGCGCAATCCACATAACAATGCCACTTTCTAGCAATTGACGGACCTTTTGCAAATCTTTTACCGCCTGATGTTTGTTTTTGCGATCGATAAATGGAAACTCAGCAGCGGCCATCCCTTTACCCATGATAGGAATGGTTGAAAGTTCTTTTTTAGCAAGCATGCGGATAGAGTGTTTTGGAAAAGCTTTAAAGCTAAGAGGAATATCATAAAGACTGCTGTGATTACACATGATAATAGTCGCTTTACTAGGCTCCGGTTCCACAGCGTAAGGGTTAATTACTTTGCATTTCACCCTGACCAAATTTAGTACGCGATTCACCCAAATTTCAAGTGTCATATCAACCCAGGCGCGGCTTGTTTTGCCAAAAAAATGCTTTACCGTGGAGCGACCACAAGTATTTGCAGTATAAAATGCGGAAAGTAACATAATCCACAGAGTACGAAGCTTGCTGATTTTCATAATAATTGAACGCTAATAAATAATGGATGGAATACATTTATTGGGAAAAGGTATAATACTGCAAGTACCCGATCTTGCCCAGCATAAAATTTGGGTTAATTTATAAGGGGCTGGGGCTCTATTCTATTTGTAATGGCGGAATCAACGTCTAAGTACTACTCATCTTCCCAGCAACTACTTTAAATACTCACAGGAAGCTAAGATCTTGGAATTTAGGTAGTTATGATTGTTTTTGGCAGTTGGGACAGAAGGCTGAATTTCTTCCAGCGATTCTAAGTGTTTGAATAAGGCTATTGCAATGAAAACAAGGTTGATTTTTTCGGCCATAAATTTGTAATTTATTCGAGAAATAGCCGGGTTTACCATCAGAACCATAAAAATCACGCAAAGTAGTACCCCCTGCATCAATGGCTTGTTGCAAAACCTCTTTAATACGCAGCGCGAGGATATCAAATTGAGCTAACTTCAATTGACCGGCAGGAGTTAAAGGATGAATGCCAGCCCAAAATAAGCTTTCTGTTGCATAGATATTACCTACCCCAACAACTATCTCATTAGTCATAATGAACGACTTTATAGTTTGAGTCTTAGATTTGGCGCGATGAAGTAGATAGTTGCCGTTAAATGAGTCATCAAAGGGTTCCGGTCCTAAACGATTTAAGAGAGGATGTTGTTCCGGGTTTTCCGGTATGTAAAGCCATAGCCCAAAACGACGGGGGTCATTGTATCGTAAGGTGTAACCATTAGAGAGGAGGAGATCAAGATGATCGTGTTTACCTGCTTCTGCATCCTTTATAATGCGCAAATGTCCGGACATGCCAAGATGATTGAGCAAATAGCCTTCTGATAGCTCAAATAGGAGATATTTAGACAGACGCCTCAGGTTTTGAATTTCTCGACCTACACAGAGGCTATTGAGCTCTGGGGAAACAGGTAAGCGTAGCTGTGGCTGCCTGATTATTACGGATATGATGGTCTGCTTGAGCAAATAGGGACTGATTCCACGGCAGGTGGTCTCTACTTCGGGGAGTTCAGGCATTATTCTTTATCATCATGTTCAATAATCCTGCCTAGGGTTTCATGAGATTGGTTGTTAATTTTTTTTTCAGAATATATAAGCTTTTTTAAAAAAGTTACAATCCACAGCAGCGATCCAAGAATTAATCCCCAGATAATAAAATAGGAAATCATGATTAAAATGCCAACAGCAAGAGCAATTATTATACAAAAAAATAGAAAAGTGATAATTTTTTCAGGGGCTTGCTTTAAATTTTTCTTCATGATTACAATCTCAAACAGGATTTATATCATTATCTTATTTAAAAATTATCGTCTACAACTGACAACGATGCAATGTGAATTGTACATTTTGTGGTATTATAAAGGTATGGATAGGTGATTTGCCATCACAATTTAGATTGATTTATGCCTATCTTAGCCTGATTTTAATCAAAATCAATTCGGGCAATTCATTCAATATATTTAAATGGAGCATTTATGATTTATGGCGTTTTAAACCTTTCGTTCTGGGGGTATGTTATAGCTACGATAGTACTAACCCAAATCACTATCGCCGGAGTCACTATCTATTTGCATCGTCATCAAACTCATCGTGCATTGACTTTGCATCCTATCGTCAGTCATTTTTTCCGTTTTTGGCTATGGTTAACTACCGGTATGGTCACGGCTCAATGGGTAGCTATCCATCGCAAGCATCATGCGACTACAGATGTTGAAGGTGATCCCCATAGTCCCAAAGTCATGGGATTGAAAAAAGTTTTCTGGCAGGGCGCAGAGTTATACAAAGAAGCGTCTAAAGATAAAGAAATGATTAGCAAATATTCCCATGGTACGCCTGATGACTGGCTTGAACGTAATGTCTATACCCGTTTATCCTCAAGAGGAATTATGATCATGTTTTTACTTGATATCCTCCTTTTTGGATTACCAGGAATTACAATCTGGGCTATTCAGATGATATGGATTCCAATTCATGCAGCCGGAGTCATCAATGGTGTAGGGCATCATGTTGGTTATAGAAATTTTGAATGTCCGGATGCCTCTACCAATATGATTCCTTGGGCATTTTGGATTGGTGGTGAAGAATTACATAATAATCATCATACTTTTGCGTCCTCTGCCAAATTCTCTATTAAGTGGTGGGAATTTGATATCGGTTGGATGTATATCTGTTGTTTGTCTTTTTTAGGATTAGCAAAGGTTAAGAAATTACCACCTAAATTAAAGCAAGAAGCAGGTAAATTACAAGTGGATCTTGAGACTGTAAAAGCGGTAATCGGGAGCCGATTCCATATTATGTCTCAGTATTACAACCGGGTAGTACGTCCAATTCTGCAAAAGGAGCGCAATGCAAATAAGGCAGACAAGCGTTTATTTCAAAGAGCTGGAGCATTGTTCCGTCGTCAGGATATTTTATTGTCGCCGAAAGCAAAAACCAGATTGCAGGAATTACTTGAGCGCAATGAGCGCTTGCGTGAGGTTTATAATTACCGACAATCCTTGCAAAATATTTGGTTAAAAACCGCTAGCTCTCAAAAAGAATTAGTAGATGCTCTACAGCAATGGTGTAAACAAGCTGAAGAGTCAGGTTTAGATGTGCTACGCCAATTTGCTATTCAAATAAAGAGTTATGTGCAGCAACCTGTTAAGTTATAGTAATGAGTAAAATTTCTCTTTTACCCTCTCTCGATTTTTAAGAGAGGGTAGTGTGTTGATGGCATTTATTTATAGAGTATTGATACTGCCTAGAACACTTAAGAAAGCGGTTGAGGTTACTCTTTTCGATATCCCCGTAGACGCAAAGCTTTGTATAAATTCATATATTGTATCCTTCGATGCAAAATAGAGCACACTAGGACCTCCACGAAGACCACAATCAGAAGTAGAGTAGGCCTCATCTTTGATGCCGATTTTTCTTAAGTGAGCAACAATTATACTTAGATTACCTTCACAGGCACAGATTAGACTCGAATTTAACCGTCTATGGTCGCTCCAAATATTAAAAAATCGTTTTTTAACAAAAATGCTAACAAGCTCCTCTTCATCATCAAATTTATAAATTGATTTATCATCGATATTTAAGTCTGAATCCTTAAAATTTTCAAAAACTAAAAATTTATGTCCAAATAATTCAAAAAGCTTCCTCTCCATTTGAATTTTTCTCATGCATTCCCCTCTTTTCCTTGAGTTGCACTTAGTTTATAAAATGTTACACAAAATTAAAAGGAATAAATCAATTCCTAAATTATTAAAATAAACACATGTTTTTTAATGTTTTATTCAACAATCAAACCTACAGTTTAGAAATGAAAATAAGACAAAATTTTTAATTCTTCCAGAGAATAAAGCCAGCATTTTTAAAACAATTTTATTTGGAATAAAAAAACTTGATCTCTTTTATAACGCGCAATATATCTTCGCGCTCAATATCCAGATGAGTTATACAGCGTACTAAACCATTTTTACGTGGATTTTGAGGGATTAGAATGTCTTTAGACTTTAAATGGCTTTGAAGTTCTGAATACTTCTGCTTTACATTAATAAACAGAATGTTGGTTTGCACAGTATCAAGTTCAATCTCGATTTCATCCAGTTCTACCAAAGCCCTGGCAAAAAAAGCGGCATTATCGTGATCTTCTTTTAAACGATTTACATTATGTTCCAGAGCATAGATTCCCGCAGCAGCTAAAATCCCGGCCTGACGCATACCACCGCCAAGGACTTTTCGCCATCGTCTAGCTTTATTGATCAACTCAGTAGACCCACACAAAACTGAACCTACGGGAGCTCCTAAGCCTTTTGAAAGACAGATAGAAATAGAATCAAAATTTTTGCTGATTTCTTTGAGCTCAACGTCTAATTTAACCGCTGCATTAAATACTCTCGCCCCATCTAAATGGATATTAAGTTTTTGCTCGCGACAAAATTGTTTCGCTTCTTTTAAATAATCAAGGGGTAAAACTTTTCCACCTGTCGTGTTTTCCAGACAAAGTAATTTTGTTCGAGGGTGATGAATATTAACTGCTTTGATTAGCATCGCGACCTTTTCAAGCGGCAGGCTACCGTCTTTTGCACAATCTAGCGGCTGGGGTTGAATCGAGCCTAATACGGCAGCCCCACCGCCTTCCCACATATAAGTGTGCGCTGTTTGTCCCACAATGTATTCATCGCCGCGTTCGCAATGTGCCATCAGGCCCATTAAGTTTGACTGAGTGCCGGAGGGGGCGAAGACTGCGGCTTCCATTCCTGCGCGAGCCGCTAGCATGCTCTCAAGCTGATTGGTAGTTGGATCTTCACCGTATACGTCGTCTCCCAGCTCTGCATTCATCATGGCTGCAAGCATTGCCTTAGAGGGTCTGGTGACTGTATCGCTGCGTAAATCAATAGATTTCATGGTTTTCTCTACACATTATAAGGTTAGTCATGCATTAGCTGCTCAATATAACGTCTGCAGGTGAGCGGCTTATCAAGATAATCAATCATATGACGTGTTCCGCCAGTGCCCGTTATAATCAGGGTGCCATACTGAAAAATGCTGCCAAATACTGATTGCCGGATATCAATCGTTTCAATTTTGCCTAAAGGGATATCTATTGTTTGCCTGACTATCATACCTGTACGTAAGATTACCTGTTTATTTTTAATGGTTAATGAGGAAAAATGATAGGTAATCCAAGTCATCCCTATCCAAATTATAGAGAAAACAACAAAGAGCAGCGCCACCTCTTTTAATTGGGTAATTTCTACACCTAACAACATTGCAATACAAGTAATAGCTACAGGCCAAAAAAATAAAATCCAATGGAGTTTCGCAAAATAAACTATATCGCTATCTACCATACTGATCCTCATCACTAGTTAATCCGCTTATGATATTGTAGAAACGATAAATTTGCTATGCTATGTCTTTTCCAAGGTTAAAGCTGCTTATGATTCGATCTATTAACCGTTGTTTAAATGCTCAATTGCTTAATATTTGTCAGCGCTCCATACAGCTTGATGAATTAAATTGCAAAATCAAAGCAACCTTACCTGCCCCTTTAAATAATTATTGCCAGGTAGCTGCTTTTAATAGTGGTTGTTTACTAATTAGCGCCACGAATGCCGCCTGGGCTACGGAACTTCGTTATCGCATGCCCGAATTGCGCGACAAATTAAGAAAAGCTGGATTGTACCAGCTAAGTTCAATAAAAATTTCACTGGCGGAATTTGATCCACAGCTGCCACAGGAAAAACTGCTGGTTAAAAAATCTCTCTCTACCTCTGCACGTAAAAATATACGAAAAGCCGGGGAGCTTTGTTCCTATCAGCCGCTCAGAGATGCTCTTTATCATTTGGCTGCTGAAAGTGAGTAACTACTAAAAGGTATACTGATTTAATATTGTGTGACTAAATTTAATAAGGTATTAGCTATGAACCCAAACAACAAGATTGATTTAACTAATGGTAATACCCTTGGATATGCTGAATACGGCTCTAACACTGGATTTCCAATATTGTTTTTTCATGGACTTCCAGGTAGTCGGCTAGAGGCAGAAAAATTACACCAGGCAGCATTAAGAATGCATCTAAGATTAATAGGTATTGACAGGCCTGGCATGGGACTATCTTCACAACAAAAAAATCGAACCATGCTTTGTTGGGCTGAGGATGTCGCTAAATTTACTGAGGATTTAAATTTAAAAACTTTTTCTATTATTGGTCATTCTGGTGGTGCACCCTATGTTGCTGCTTGTGCTTATCGCATTCCCGAAAAGCTGCATAAAGCCGTTATCGTGTCAGGCATTGCGCCATTGACTTACCCGGAAGCAAGATCCAGCTTATCCAAATCTCAAAAGCAGATGCATTGGATGATTCGATACTGTCCCATAGTATTGAAATTAATGATGCGAATGTCTTTCAAGGCCTTAGAAAATCCCCAACGATTAAAAACCATGCTCAAACAATTGCCTGAAATTGATGCCAAAATATTTGAAAATACAAGTTTTAGAGATTCAATGGTTCTCGCATTAAAAGAAGCTTTTCGGCAAGATGCTACAGGGGTGGTTAGTGAGTTCAAACTTCTCCTAAAATCCTGGGGATTCGATTTGAAGCAGATCCGCTGTCCTTTCGTCATTTGGCAGGGAGGTAAGGATTTGCAAGCGCCAGTGCAACATGCAGAAATCTATGCCCAACATATTCCTGAAGCTGAATATGTATTTTTGAAAGAAGAAGGGCACATATCACTCTTGCATAATTATAGCGAACAAATTTTAACGAGTGCTTTATAAAGAACATCATCAGTAATACTTCTAGTCTGAACCCAGGCATTACTACCGATTTGTTATTTGATACATAATTGAATCGGCCCTGAATATTTTGCAATAGCAGCATCAGAAGTAATAGTGTTATCCGTTCTAAATTAGCTTGAGCAATAAGAACCTATCAAAAGGATCTTTATGGACAGGCGGAAGAGTTTGAATATATACGGCATGAGAACTTGTGATAGGAATCTCTACATAACCATTGTCCAAAAATCCTCGGCGCAATAGTTGCGCATCAGCTTTAAAGTCTTCCCTACCCAAACTGTTTTTTATAGCAATTTCCCAAAGACTTGCGGTACTAAATATAAGTTCATTCGATTTATTTTCAATTAATTTGCGAACTTCCATTGGTAATTCATCAGGCGATCCAGCCGCCCACAATAGTAAATGAGTATCAAGCAGCATTTTCACTTCGTTTCACCAAAGAGATGCTCTATCACTTCACTTCCCATTTTGTCAAAACCATCAGGAACTCGGAGCTGCCCTATCATAAAACCAAGGCGACATTGGCTATTTTCATCCGGTGAAAACTATAGAAATAACCTTAACAAGTGGTTTGCCAGCTTTTGCTATAATAAAGGATTCCCCTTGTACTGCTTCATCAATTAATTTGGACAAATGAGTTTTGGCTTCATGAATATTAACCTGATGCATCAGCAGACACTCCAACTGAACTAAGTTTGATTTATATCTAAGGCTATGTCACAAGCATTGATTTGATTGAGAATCCAGAAACTAGCCTTATTGCAAATGGCAATGCAGGTTATTTTTGCGAGGATTAGTAGCATAAATCAATTGTCCTCATTTGTGAATTCACCCTCTAAAAAAACTTAATAAGCATAGTTATAGGGATAAATCAGACCTAAATAAATTGAGATCACCAACCGCAATATATCAAATTTGTGTAATCAATATTGAATGTACAATGCGGTCATTATTTATATGATTTTTGACTTTAAGTTATTTTAAAAATAAATGTAGTGATAACTCCGATGAATTTGAAAAGTTCTTAATGCAAAACTTAAACTCTTTAGCGACACCAATACTTCTTGCCTTCGGTCTTTTGGCTAATGAAACTGACTCTCAAACTCTATCATTTGATGCTCAATTACTTAAACAGGCCAAATAACTAATAAGCAATGTTTTTTTCTAGAAACTTTTGCAGAAGCTACGACACAGTTATGATAAAGTAGCAATTTATTATTGTAAAACGATAATAAATACCTTGCATTACGATTTTTGTGTATTTATAATTAACATCTTTAACAATTTAAGAGACATCATGAAAAAAATAGCCTATATAAGTAGTCTACTAAGAGTCAGTTTTTGTGTTTATTTTGCTTGGATTATTATTTCATTTTTAGGTTCATGGATAATGTTTAAGTATCCAACCACTAAGCCTGCAGGATTATCTATTAGTTTTCATAATGCTCCCTCGGCCAGTAATCTCTCCTCGCTGCCAAATATTTTTACTATGAATGCCCCTTTAGCTTGGAAAATAGTTTATTCCATAGAGTCAATAATGATTTTTGGCCTGTATCTCCTTTTCGCTAGCAATGCGGTTCGACTTTTTGGGCTTTATAAAAGAAATGTAATTTTTGATTTACGTTGTGTGACGCTTATTAAAAAGACTGGATTAATTTTATTTTTTATTAATTTTATACAATTTATTTTCCCCGCGATTAATGCTTATCTTTTATCAAACCAACGGCGAGATATACCAGAAGCGTTATCCTTTGGAACTGATCAAGCCACAATTTTTGTCATTTCGTTACTACTGATTGCGACATCCTGGATTATGGAAGAAAGCTATAAAATTCATGATGAACAACGGCATACGGTCTAACTATGCCAATTATTATTAACTTAGATGTCATGCTGGCTAAGAGAAAAAAGCGCTCTAAAGAACTAGCGGAATGCATTGGAATAACTGAACAAAATCTATCAATTTTAAAAACAGGTAAAGCCAAAGCAATTCGCTTGTCCACTTTAGAAGCCATTTGTAGATACCTGGACTGTCAACCCGGGGATATTTTAGAGTTTATAGGAGAAGAAAATGCAAAAGAAATATGAGGTAACCTTGCCAACTAAAGAGCAACCCTTTACCCATTTTGAATTGGGTTTGGAGTCAAACGAGAAACAATGTTTTGCTGATTTTAAAATAGAAAAAACAAAAGAATTAACTGGAGTTTTAGAAGAACTTGAACAATCATTAGAGCAGATAAAGGACTTCGTCACTTCTCTTGGAGAGAATGATATACATTCTTGTTCAACAATAGTTGCTGTAATTCTCAGAGTTGCTCATCAAGCACTTGATATTTTTCAGAAAGAAAGCGCTTATATTATCCTCCGCTCTTTTAAACCTGATGGTTCAATTGATGATTTTAAACTTCCACGTTGGCATCAAGATGGTTATTATTATGCTCCTTATTGCGATGTTTTTTTAAAAGAACCTGTTCTAAAAGCTGCAATTCCTTTGAAGGGCGCCGGTACTTTATTTTATCGCCCAACTTCTGATGAATTAGAACAATTTAAACAACTTAAAGGAGATAGGAAACAAGCTGCCGAACTTTTAGTTGACAATACAAAAACAGTGTCAACGCCAACAGGGCATGGAAGTTTATTTATTGTTGGGGAGACCATACATTCAGAACCTTATATTAAGAAACAACGTTTTTTTATGTCCGTTCTTCCTGGAAATAAAAAACAAATTCAGGAATACGATACTAAGCAAAAAATGCTTGAAAATATGGAGCTTGAAGGTAAATCGCTTGAGGAAATAAACAAGGCTACTATGGCTTATGTTATGGCTTCTATGCAACCTTATTTGGAGCAAATGAATGAATCAAAAGCAAGTGTTACTTCGACATTATGATAACTGCTGTTAATCAGTTCCAAAATTGACCGCATAGCTCCAATAATTCAAATGCAATAGAGGTGAATGATGATTTTTAAACTACTATGGATAATGTGGTTAGGTCTTTGTATTTTCACTAAAAGTTATGCGCTTCCTTCACCAGTAGAAGAATCTGCATTTGTTAAAAAAATACATGATTCTATGCAACACATGTCAGACCTATCTATTTGGCCGCAAAACGATATTCATTTAAAGCCAACGCTGTTGCATTTTACTAATCATCATAACTATGCCCTACAATTTCAGCCAACCAATCCACACTGGCAGCTTCTTTCAGAGTTTAGCCCCTTTGTTTATTTTCTAGAAAAAGATGAGTATCAATTGGATAAGATACCACTGAGTTATGGCAAGGCGATCGATGGTCAATCCCCTTTCTATATTTATCAATACATTGAAAAAACTGGCGAAAGAAATAGCTTTGTTGCTTTGCATGAGCGATTTCATTTCTTCCAAATGGAGCATGATGAATTCCGTTTTTTTAACTTTGGTGTTTATAAAGAGTTAACTAGTTTAATTAATATGGCGCTTTCCTACCTCGAATTATCTGCAATCGAAGATTATTGGTTAAATAATCAAGAAGAATCTCTAAAAGATTATATTGCCATTACCCAGTTTCGAGAGCGAACCTTATGCAAGGAATCCATAAATTATGAAATTGGCAAAGAAGTTTGGGAAGGATTGGCAAACTATTTTGCAATTGCTGCCTTGACTGATGAGCGTCCTATAAAACAACAATTATTACAACAGGAGAGATGTTCAAAGAATTTTGAAGAGAACATTACTTGTCAAAGACAATTGCGATATTACTACACAGGCGCAATTGCTGCTTTTGCTTTGGATAATCTTTCTGTTATGGATTGGAAACAGAAGTTTATCGAGCAACACCTTGCACCGCGCATCCAATTACAGCAATTATTTAAAATGGATGAGAAGGAAATTAATCAACGCGTACAATCAGCGAAAGAGCGCTTTGATTTTAATAAGTCCGAAGAGCAAATTCAGTTGATTTTGAATGACTATTTAAAAAATATGAATCAGCATTTGCAAGATTTTAAAAATCAGGAAGGAACGCCTTTAACTCTATTCTCAGGATTTAAAAAAACTATCGGAGCTAGTAGAACTGAGTCAGAACAATCCTATTTTATAGATAGCAATCAGGAATTAAAAATAAAAGTAACCAGCATTGAAACAACTTCAGATAAACGTTACACAATGGAAACAAATGAACTCCCCTATCTTTTATCAACTTCTACAAGCACTCAATTTAAACTTGTACCGACGATAGAAATTAAAATCGACGGTAAAAAAGTCAATATGGAAGCATTGGTTAATTCTAACCAGGTTATTGATTTTAAATCATTATTAATTTTTAATTCGAATTTTATGCTGCAGCTTATTGATTTAGAAGGGTTAATAGAAAGCAACGACGGAGCTATTACGATTAAGCCTAAAACAATTAAACAAAAGGTATGAGGACTTTAAGCCCCTAATACAATTATTAATTGATATTAGATCAGAAAAATTGCAGGTTCCGGGCTAGCCTAAGCTTCTACAGGACAAAGATCCGGGGCGATTGTGGGTTGGTAGTTTTCGGCGTCGAAATAGGTGTATTCCCAAGCATCCTGGCGTTGCATCAATTCTCGCAACAAACGGTTATTAAGACCGTGACCTGATTTATAACCTTCAAAGGCGCCTATTAAGCCACAGCCTAGGAGATATAAATCGCCAATTGCATCAAGTACTTTATGGGTAACAAATTCAGACTCAAAGCGAAGACCATCTTCATTTAGAACACGATAATCATCGACAACAATAGCATTGTCTAAACTGCCACCTTTTGCTAAATCACATTCACGCAGTTTTTCATAATCGGATAAAAAACCAAAGGTTCGGGCGCGGCAAACTTCTTTTACATAAGAGGTAGTTGAGAGATCAAACGTTGCTGTTTGGGGCTTATCGTTAAAAACAGGATGATCAAAATCAATGGTGAATGAGACCTTGAAACCATCATAAGGTAAAAACTGCACATATTTATCGTTATCTTCAATGCGGATTGGTTTCAATATTCGAATAAAACGCTTCGCAGCACTTTGCTCACGAATTCCCGCCGATTGAATGAGAAAGACGTAAGGTGCAGCGCTACCGTCCATAATTGGCAATTCGGGAGCATTTACATCAACATAGGCATTATCAATACCTAAGCCTGCGAAGGCTGAAAGAAGGTGTTCTACGGTTGCTACTTTTACGCCATCACGCTGAAGGGAAGTGCAAAGAATGGTGTCACCAACCTGATCATACAAGGCTGGAATTTCAAAAAAGTCTAAATCAGATCGCCTAAAAATAATACCTGTATTTATGGGGGCCGGATGTAAGGTTAAAAGAACCTTTTCTCCTGAGTGTAAAGCAACCCCTGTTGCTTGAATGACTTTCTTAGGAGTTCTTTGTTTTATCATTCAGTGATCACCTTTTCAGATATCCCATATTTTAAGCGCAATAAACAACCAAAGCATATCAGCAATTTATTGATTTGTCTAATTTTTTTCTCAAGCCTAAAGAACGGCAAAAATGCCGTTCTTAGCATCAATCAACTTCTTCTTCCTGCCGTCGTAAGAAGGCTGGGATATCTAGATAATCAACATCAGGCACTGACGAATCACTCGTTGATTTGACAGGAGCTGCAGCTTGTTTGCGCATTACGGCAGGTCTGTCAAAATACTGGTAATCAAGAGATCCATCGCTTCGAGTTGAATCAGCCATACGGTTTCTGGTTTGAGTTTGTTGTTGACCACCACGAGCACGTGAATCGCCAAGACCAGTAACAATAACCGTTACACGCATTTCATCTGACATCTCCGGATCAATAACAGTTCCGACAACAACGGTTGCATCGTCAGAAGTAAATTGTTTCACCACATCACCAACTTCTTCAAACTCGCCAATGGACATGTCCAATCCAGCAGTAATATTCACCAGAATACCGCGCGCTCCCGATAAATTGACATCTTCCAACAAAGGAGAAGCGATCGCTGCTTCTGCTGCCTGACGAGCTCTTTGTTCACCAGAAGCAGTACCTGTTCCCATCATTGCCATACCCATTTCGGACATTACGGTGCGTACGTCAGCGAAATCGACGTTGATTAAGCCGGGGCGAGTAATTAAATCAGAGATACCTTTTACTGCGCCTAACAAGACATTGTTTGCTGCTTTAAAGGCATTAAGTAAACTAATATTCTTTCCCAAAACACTCAATAATTTATTGTTTGGAATAGTAATGAGCGAATCAACATGCTCGGCCAAACGGCGAATTCCTTCCTCTGCAGCCAAGGCACGTTGTTTACCTTCAAAGGAAAATGGTTTTGTAACCACGGCAACGGTAAGAATTCCTAATTCTTTAGCAATTTCTGCAAAAACAGGAGCAGCACCGGTCCCTGTTCCACCGCCCATTCCTGCTGTGATGAAGACCATGTCAGCGCCAGCGAGAATTTCTCTAATCCGGTCTCGGTCTTCTTCTGCCGCTTCACGGCCGATTTTAGGATTTGCACCAGCACCTAAGCCTTTAGTTAATGCATCACCTAATTGAATGTGAACTTTCGCATTCGAATTTTTAAGTGCCTGAGCATCGGTATTGGCACATATAAATTCAACATCATCTATTTTTTCAGCGACCATGTGTTCAACAGCATTTCCACCACCGCCGCCCACGCCAACGACCTTAATTACGGCATTGTCATTGTCTTGCTGACTTTCCGCTAATTCAAACATAAGATCTCTCCAGTAAATCTGCGATTAGATTATCTAAATCCTGATTTGACAGCCGAAATATATTCGCCAACTGCTAACCGGGGGTTTAAAACTGCGTAAGGGTAACTGTTTTTAAGCAGTCCTTTTTTGCGCAATTCCTTAAAAATTTCCGTTAAACCATTCTTTCATTCGTGTCCACACTCTTTTGCTATTATCACTTAAGACGGGGACATTATAACCACCTTCATATTGTTGTTTAAAGCCATGGAGCAATAAACCCACTCCAGTTGCTAATGAAGGATTAGCGGTTGCTTCTCCCAAACCTGAAACATGATGGGCACAACCTTGGCGAACTGGCATTTCAAAACACATTTCCGCCAATTCGATAGCGCCTTGAATACAGGAGCCTCCGCCGGTAATAACCATTCCTGCAGCTATCCGCTGTTCAAATCCGCTGCGTCTAAGTTCATTACGCACCAAAGAAAATAACTCTTCGTAACGGGCGGCAACGACTTCAGAGAGTACCTTTGCGGAAATTTTTCGGCCAGGCCTCTCACTAACGCTTAATACCTCAATCATCTCACTTGCGCTGGCTAATTCTGGCATTGCAAAGGCATGTGCAACTTTAATAGCTTCTGCGGCCTTTGTCGGCGTACGAAGAGCCATTGCGATATCATTGGTAACCTGATCGCCGGCGATTGGAATTACTGCTGTATATTGAATTGCTCCTTCAGAGAAAACAGCTATATCAGTTGTTCCACCGCCAATATCAACCAGACAAACACCAAGATCTTTTTCATCTTCAGTAAGGACTGAATGACTTGATGCAAGTTGTTCCAGAATTATATCGTTAACTTCCAAGCCGCAACGACGTACACATTTAGCAATATTTTGTGCAGCACTGACAGCTCCAGTCACTATATGCACGCGAGCTTCCAGGCGCACACCGGCCATTCCCACTGGTTCTCGTATGCTGCCTTGATGATCAATAATAAATTCCTGCGGCAAGATATGAAGGATTTTTTGATCTGCTGGAATTGCAACAGCTTTAGCAGCATCAATAACTCGCTCAACATCAGTTTGTGTTACTTCCTGATCACGAATGGCAACAATTCCATGTGAATTTAAACTGCGAATATGACTACCTGCAATACCAGCGTAAACAGTGCGAACCTCGCAGCCAGCCATGAGCTCAGCTTCTTGCACCGCGCGTTGAATTGTGTTGACTGTTGCTTCAATATCAACAATGACGCCTCGTTTTAATCCGCGGGAAGGGTGACTACCTATGCCTATAATTTCTATCGTGCCATCTGTCGACACTTCACCGATAAGCGCAACTACCTTGGAAGTTCCGATATCTAGACCGGTAATGATGTTTTTTTCTATTTTTTTTGCCATTCTCTTCCTAATTATTTTTTCCACTGCACCGCCATACCGCGTGGATACCTTAAATCAACACTTGCTAATTGCTCAGCGCGCTCTGCAAACACGGCGGGGTATGCTTTGCAAAATCGAGTTATCCGCATATCTAAATCGCGTTTTCCCAAGTGTAGTTGCAATCCATTGGCCAATTTAAGTTCCCAGGCATGATTATCTCGCCATTCTAACGCTGACGCATACAATCCATAGTTTGCTAATATCTTACTCAATTTTTTGTAAACTTGTAAGACTTCTTTCTGTTGATTATCAGGTCCGTTAAGATGAGGTAGGGCAGATTCGGTTAATTCACCATTTTCATTAAAAATTTCGCCCTTTTCTGTGATCATTGATTTATTCCAGGTTGCGGTCGGAATTTTTTCAATCAGAGTAATTTTTAAGGTGTCAGGCCAAATTCGTTCAATTTGAACTTTATTTGCCCAGTCTAATGCAGCGAGGTCAGTGTACAAGCGCCGAACTGAAAGGGTAAAAAAACTGGAGCTAAGATAGTTTGATAGTAAAGACTCAAGTTGTTGATGAGAAATGTGTTGATAGCTTGCAGCGATTTTCACAGTATTGATTGGAAATCGCTGAGGCGAGGCCATATACAAATAAATCAGACGTGCTGCCAAAATGAAAGCAACAGCGATTAGCACCATCAAAAAACCTGCATAGCGTAATCGCCCGGAATCCGCATCCATTCACTTGCCTCTCTTATTCAGCTATTGATAGTTGGTTACTAGTTGTTGGCGACAACGCTGATGAGTCATTGCCAAATCCACTAATTCATTCAAAAGATTTTGATAGGTCAAACCACTAGCCTGCCATAATTTTGGATACATAGATATGGAGGTAAAGCCAGGTAGTGTATTGATTTCATTAAAATAAATCTCGCCGTTTAGATCATTTACAAAAAAATCAACTCGCGCCATTCCTTTGCATTTCAAACGCTTGAAAATTTCAGCCGCAATGTCTTGTAATTGGCTTAGAATTTTTTCATCAAGTTTAGCCGGTATATGTAGTTCTGATTGATTAGGCTCTAGGTATTTTGCAGTGTAAGAATAGAAGCCGTCGGCATGATTTACACGGATTTCACCGGCTATACTGACTTTTGGCCTGGAAGAAGCAAGGTTTTCAAGAACTGCCAGTTCAATTTCTCGACCAGTAAGTGATTCTTCAACCAGAATTGTTTCGTCATAACGTAGCGCGTCTTCAACGGCATTAGCTAATTCAGCAGGATTAGTTACTTTGTGAATCCCAACGCTTGAACCAAGTGAACAGGGCTTAACGAACAAGGGCCAGCCTAAATCAGCTGCAACCTGTTGGCAAAATAACTGCTTTTCGGCGGCTGTACTATGCCAGGAAAGTAGTTGGTATCGGGCAGAACGAATGCCATTTGTACAGGCAACACGCCTCGCCATGTCTTTATCCATGCCAATTGCAGAAGACAAAACATCACAACCAACGTAGGCAACGCCAGCGAGCTCGAATAAACCTTGTAAACATCCATCTTCATAAAGAGGACCGTGCACTACAGGGAAGACAACATCGGCGTCAACCGCGAGTCGACCATCAACCAATAAGCTGGCTAAGGGAATGGAACGGGAGGTTTTAACAGGTAAACTGTCCTTAAAAGCGAGTAGTTCCTGATAAATATTTTGATAAAAACAGCCGTCCTTATCCATACTTACCGGAATAATATTATATTTCTCGGGATCTAAATGGGCTAATACAGAAGCTGATGAAATTAATGAAATTTCGTGCTCACCAGATTTACCCCCGTACAGCAATAATAAATTTATTTTTGACATTAAAGATCTCCAATTATATGCACTTCGCGGATCAATTCAACATTCGTTGCTTTATAAACGGTGTCTCGAACTAATTCAATGAGTGTTTCAATATCGTAAGCAGAGGCTATACCTTGATTAATTATGAAATTTGCATGTTTCTCTGAGACAACAGCGCCACCTAGCTGCTTTCCTTTTAATCCACAGCCTTCAATAAGTCGAGCCGCAAAATTACCCGGCGGATTTCTAAAAACAGAACCGCAATTGTATTCATTTGTTGGCTGAGTATTAGCACGGTGTGCCAATAATTCTTTGATAAGTTGCAAGGAACTCTCTTTTTCACCCGGCGTTAAACGACAGGTTGCTGCAACAAACCATTCCTCCTCCAGCAAACCGGTAACATGCCGGTACGCGATTTCAAATTCTTCCCGCTTACGTACTCTAATTTCGCCATCGCGGGTCATGGTTTCAACCTCAACGACAGCCTCCCAGGTTTCTCTTCCAGAACAGCCGGCATTCATTCGCAATGCGCCGCCCATGGTTCCAGGAATGCCTGCCCAGAATTCGCCGCCGGCCAGGTTAGCCCGTGCACAAAACCTCGCCATTTTTGCGCAGGATACACCAGCTTCAACTCGTATCATTTCCTCGTCAATTAGACTGAGATCTTTCAAACAACCCTGTGTCAGTACAATGGTGCCGGTAAAGCCTGTGTCTCTGATTAATGAATTGGAGCCCAGGCCTAGCCATAACAGCTGCTCCTCTTTAGGAAGTTGTTTAACAAATAAGGCTAAGTCAGCAATGCCAGCAGGTTTATACATTTTTCTGGCAAGGCCGCCCACACGCCAGGTTGTGTAATTTGCTAAAGGCTCATTAAAAAGCAATTGTCCTTGAAAAGCAGCCTGGTTTATTTGTATTTCTTCTTCTGAAGTGTTCACACTGGTTCTCTTAAGGTTTGCATCAGATTAAGTGCCAACTGGCCCACGCTACCGGCTCCTTGCATTAAGATCACATTCCCTTCCTGAATTAATTCATTCAGATTTAGCATAAGGTTTTGGGGAGTGACCAATCTTGCATTTGGACGCGTTTCTTTAATTTCCTGCAAAAGTACTTCAGATGTTAATCCGGGTATTGCCGTTTCACCTGCAGAATAAATATCTAACAATAGTAATTCATCAGCCAAACAAAGGGCAGTAACAAACTGTTTAAATAATGATTGAGTCCGACTATAACGATGAGGCTGAAATACATGGATTAAGCGTTTGTCAGGCCAAACTCGACGAAAAGCATCGATGGTTGAGGTGATTTCTTGTGGATGATGGCCATAATCATCGATAACTATTGCTGAGCCTTTTTCAAAACGTTTCTCGCCGAGCATTTGAAACCGTCTGCCTACACCTTCAAATTTAAACAAGCCATTGATGATAGCTTCATCACTGACGTTGAGCTCGCTAGCAATAGCGATTGCTGCCAAGGCATTAAGCACATTATGGCGTCCAGGCCATTTGAATTGGATGGATAAAGGTTTATGAGGTGCTGGTCGATTTACTATAAATTCGCTGAGCATGCCGTTTTGCGTCCAGTCTATGGCCCGGTAATGAGCATCTTCACGGAAACCGTAGCTGCGAATCGGGCGTTGTATAGAAGGTAAAATGCCGCTGAGTTCCGGATCATCAATACAAAGCACTGCCAGGCCGTAAAAGGGTAAATGATGGAGAAACTCAATAAAAGTATTTCGTAATTTATCAAAATTATCGTCGTAGGTTCCCATGTGATCGGCATCGATATTGGTTACAACCGCCATCATTGGTTTTAAGAAAAGGAATGAAGCGTCGCTTTCATCCGCTTCTGCTACAAAATATTCTGATTTACCCAGTTGGGCATTAGAACCACAGCTATTTAGCTTGCCACCAATAACAAAACTGGGATCCAAACCACCTTCTGCCAGGATAGCACTAACTAAACTGGTGGTTGTGGTTTTGCCATGAGTGCCTGCTATGGCAATTCCGTGACGAAAGCGCATTAATTCTGCGAGCATCGCTGCCCTTGGAATTACTGGGATTGCTTGCTCTTGGGCTGCGATAATTTCCGGATTATCGTCTGTTACTGCTGTTGAACGCACGACAACATCTGCACCAAGCATATTTTCAACCTGATGACCTAGAAAGACCTTAATTCCTAATGATTGTAACCGTTGCACCGTACGGCTTTCGCTGAGGTCAGAGCCAGTAATACGGTATCCTTGATTGTGTAATACTTCTGCAATGCCGCACATACCGACACCACCAATGCCTATAAAATGAATTTGTTCTACTCTTCCCATCCTTGGTGACAAAAACTGATCTATGTTATCCATAG
>JACCSX010000076.1 GCA_013812775.1 Tatlockia sp.
CAGATGGCTGGGATTGCATTCTGAAGAATAATTGGCAGGCACCTCTGTATTGGTATCGCCGTGAAAACAAATGGTCTATTTTTACCTTAAATGGACTAATGCCGCTGGATTTGGCCGAGCCTGTTTCGCACATTAGTTACTATGAGGCAGAGGCCTACGCTAGATGGCGAGGCTTAAGATTGCCCACGGAAGAAGAATGGGAACATTTTGTTGTCGCTAACTCTATCACGCCGGAGAAGGCAAATTTGCTCGAAAAAGGTCACCTTCATCCTCAAGCAGCATCAGAGCCGGAAAAATTAGAGCCTCAGCAATTTTTTGGTGATCTCTGGGAGTGGACTTCAAGCGCCTATTCAGCTTATCCCGGTTATGAAGCCTTTGGAGGCGAGTTAAATGAATATAATGGTAAATTCATGACCAATCAAATGGTTCTTCGTGGTGGCTCCTGCGTTACGCCAGGCTCTCATATACGCGCCTCCTATCGTAATTTTTATCAACCCGAAAAACGCTGGCAATTTAGCGGAATTCGATTGGCTAATAATGTTAAGGAGTAAAGAATGTCTGCCAAATTTAAAGTTCCAGCGCAATATAACTCTGTTATTCACGATGAAAAACAAGAATTCATTCATGATGTTCGAGTTGGTCTGTCAAAAGCGAATAAATCGGTAAATTCCAAATATTTTTATGATGAAAAAGGCAGCGAATTATTTAATCAAATTACTCATCATTCTGATTATTATCTCACAGACTGTGAACTGGAAATTTTGGATTGCTATAAAAATGAAATGGCAGATTTATTTAAAGATGAAAAATTAAATCTTATCGAATTGGGGCCAGGTGAGGGTATAAAAACTCGCCTTTTAATTGATCATTTTCTCAATGAAAAGTTATCGTTTAAGTATTTTTCAATTGATATTTCTAAAAAGTATCTTGATCAAATCATTGATAAATTCAATCAGGAATTACCCAATCTTGAAACCATTGCTTTAAATTCTGATTATTTAAATGGCGTGAAATGGCTGAGTAGCAAGTCCAACAAACGCAATTTACTGTTGTTTTTGGGCTCGAGTATAGGTAATTTTAATTCAGTAGATACCAAAAAATTTTTAAGCCACCTTCATGATTTCCTTCATCCTGGCGACTATGTGCTTGTAGGCTTTGATCTCCTTAAAGAAATTGATATTTTATTGCGAGCATACAATGACGGTGCTGGTCTCACGAAAGAATTTAATATGAATTTATTAACTCGAATGAATAAGGAATTAGGCGCAAATTTTAATCTTAGTTCTTTTTATCATTATGGGACCTACAATGTTCATTCAAAAGCGATGGAGAGTTATCTCATTTCTAACAAAGCTCAAATTGTTTATTTTGAAGGCTTAAAAAAATCATTTCACTTTAAGGATTTTGAAGCAATTCATGTAGAGTCTTCCCAAAAATATACTTTGTCAGATGTCAATAACTTAGCTCACAGCTCTGGATTTAAGCTAATAAAAAATTTTAGAGATAAAAAACATTATTTTCTTGACTCTTTATGGCAGGTCTAATGCTATAATACTGTTCAATTTTTATATTTTAAATGCTCTTTGCTTTCAGGTGTAGCCCTCATGGTCAAAAATATAAATTCGGCATTTCTACAAGGTCTTTGCTTCCTAATCCTTGCCCAAATTATGGTGGCGATTAACATTGTTTTTTCGAAATATCTAATCGCATCACTGCCGCTGCTTTTCATGTTGACTATACGATTTGCCTTGGCCGCCTTAATTCTTTTAGTTTTGCACTGGCTTAGCCCTGCAAGAAAACTCACTATCAGCCTGCATTTTTCTACCCTTGGAAAAAAAGACTGGTACTTTATTCTTGCTCAGGCCTTAACTGCAGGTGTGCTCTTTAACTGCCTGATGCTTTTGGGCTTGCGCTATACTGATGCGAATGTCGCAGGTATTATTACCAGCGCCCTTCCTGCAACAATTGCCTTGATGTCCTGGCTTTTTCTTAAAGAAAAAATTTCAGGTAAAAAAAGCATTTGTATTATCTTCGCCACTTTAGGACTCTTGATAATTGCATGGGATAAATTCCAGGGTCTGGGTATAAGCCATTCTTTTTTCGGCGATTTTATTATTCTGCTCTCTCTGCTGCCGGAAGCTAGCTATTATATTTTGACAAAACTTTACTCTAACCGTTTACCTGTATTTCTAATTTCGGCACTTATTAATGCGATTAATGCTCTTATTCTATTGCCTTTTATTGCAATTTTTCCTTTTAATACTTTAATAATATCAACCTCTACTTGCATGATTTTATTTGCACTGGGCTTAAGTTCCGGATTATTCTATGTTTTTTGGTATTTTGGCGCTCAGCGAGTGGATGGAACTCTGGCTTCTCTTTCAACAGCTGTAATGCCAATGGCGACGGTCTTGCTTGCCTGGTTAATCCTTGGTGAGCAACTAACTATCCTTCAGGGTTTAGGGATGGGGCTGGTTATCCTATCCATTGCAATGTATGCAAAACGGCCTAGTTTAAGATCGTTTGATTATGGCATCTAAAAAGGCAAAATGGTTTTTGTTTTGTCTATGCGTTTATTCCGCAGGCTTGTTCTTTGCCATAATAATCACTCCTCTTTTAAAGCCAACATTTTTCTTCGACGGACTCATTTATGCCTCGATGTCTAAAAATCTAAGTCTTGGATATGGGACTTTGTGGCGCCCTTTTTTATCTCTGTCGCTGCTAAATCCCTTTTATGAACATCCACCCTTGGCCCTTTATCTCCAGTCTTTATTATTTAAGGTATTTGGGCAAGGGCTTATAGTCGAACGTTTACATGTAGTTATCTTAGCCCTTGGACAATTTGGATTAATTTCCTGGTATTGGGTGAAACAGCAAAAAGCGTCGATTCTTAGTTTAGGCTTGCTTTTGCTTTTATGGCTACTAATTCCTCTTAATTGGATTTATATCAGTAATTATTTAATCGGAACATTAACCTTATTCACGACCTTGGCAAGCTTGATTTTACTTATCAGAACTCAATCAAAACTTACCCTGTTGATACAATATCTTCTCTGTTCCATCATTATCCTGATTGCCTTCCTATCTGACGGGCCTATGGCCTTTTTTCCGCTAGCAATTCCTTTCATTTACCGGCTTGTTTACCAGCCAAAATCAATTTTAACCGGCTTTTTGGAAACCCTGATTTTTGTAGTTATTCTTACACTGGTCTTTTTCAGCTTTTATTGGATGGTTCCTGAAGCCCTATTCAATACCCAACAGTTTCTAAAACAACAGGTTCTTTCTTCGTTGATAGGCTCCCGCAGCCATGAAACAGCAGGCATAAAACATTTATATCTACTGTATTTGTATCTAAAAGGTTATGCGATTGTTAGCCTCTTTGTAATTGCCTGTATTGCTATTGCAGCTAAAATCGATAAGCAGCCAATTATATCCGCGATTAAACAGAGTTTTAAAAATAAGGAATTTTTATTATTCTTAGTTATTACTCTGGCTTCCTCCCTGCCGATTGCTCTTGGAGGAAGGCAAAGTTTTAGATACATTATGCCATCTGCACCCTTTTTTGCCTTGGCTATGGTGTCCATTTGCTGGCAACCTTTTGAAAAAATTATTCATTATTACGCTAAAACACCAAAGCTGTTTAAAGGCCAATATGTGGCGACGCATCTATTCTTTGCCATCATGATTACTACTATTGGAGTTCATGACCTTCTCCCCTATTATCGGTCAGATACTCCCAATGTGATCAAAGACATTAAAACTATAACCAGTTATTGTGCAAATGATAAATTCTGTGCAAAACACGGCATATTATCGATAAATAATTACGAGATATTTTGGATGGCGAGCGGCTATATGGCGCGTTATTCTAAGGTTATGATGTCTATAACTACTGAATTGGATTTTCCTTATTTCCTTGGTTTTCAATTCGAACCTATTCCTGAAGGCTATCAGCTTGTTGATCTTCCTTTGTCGGTTTTCAAATTGGCTATTCATGACCGGCCCTTAGAGAAGATGAAAACTGCAGTGGCTAATCCGATACAATCGTTTTAACTTAGCGTTAAAATTTTTATGCCCGGGATTTTTTCAAAATCTTTAATATTTCTAGTTAGCAAAGGATAACCATGAGCTAGAGCTGTCGCAGCGATTTGAAGATCATGGACGTTAGAGCTTGATTTAGTTCTTGGTTTTAAAAAGTAGGCATAAATTTCAGCGTAGGTTCTTGCCACCTTTTCGTCGAAATTTAATATAGGGATTGTCTCCAATATTCTCTCAACAAAGGCCGAACGTCTTAATTTTATTGAAATATCATTGGCCAAATGTATACCGGTTAATAATTCAGAAGCTGTAATAGAAGCAATATATGCTTCTCCATAAGAGCTAAAATCATCCAATTTTTTAATGTTAACCCGCTTATTTTCAATATCGATAAAAAAATTGGTATCTATAACTAATCCCATGGATTCCCCGGCAATCGAGCGCTATTTTTAATAGATTTAATATCTTGAGCCATATCTTCTGCATCATTTCCTAAATTTGGTAGCGATTTAATAAAGCTCGCGAGATTTTTTATAGGAAAACCTGATTTAGGTGGGGGGCTTAATTCCGCAATAGTTTGTAAGCCTTTGGTAATATAAAGGCTCCGCCCAGATATGCGAACTTTATCTATCATAGCAGAAAGGTTTCGGACCAAATCTGTGGCAGAAATAGTTTCGTGGCTATTATCTTTCATAAAAAACCTCCTCGTTAATACGTATTATATGTAAAGTATGTAAAATATGCAAACTTGGTAGGTATAGGGATAACTGTAGGTTGGGTTAACCCATAGCCGTCAAGCTACGGTTTGCTGAGAATCTCAAAAAAAAAAACCCGCCAAACGGCGGGTTTTAAAAACAACAGGGAGGCTGGCTTACATCATGCCCATGCCACCCATGCCGCCCATACCGCCCATGCCGCCCATATCGCCGGCACCAGCACCTTCATCTTTCTTAGGTAATTCAGCAACCATGCACTCAGTAGTTAGCATCAAGCTTGCGATAGATGCTGCATTTTGTAGTGCAGTACGTGTTACTTTAGTAGGATCAAGAATACCCATCTCTACCATGTCACCGTATTCGCCAGTTGCTGCGTTGAAACCAAAGTTATCTTTGTGTTCAGCAACTTTATTAACGATAACGGAAGACTCGTAGCCAGCGTTAGCAACGATCTGACGTAGAGGAGATTCAATCGCCCGACGCAGGATATTAATCCCCATGTCTTGATCAGCATTGTCGCCTTTCAAACCATCTAAGGCTTTTTGCGCACGAATCAGAGCAACACCACCACCTGCAACGATGCCTTCTTCAACAGCAGCACGAGTTGCATGCAGCGCGTCTTCAACGCGAGCTTTTTTCTCTTTCATTTCGATTTCAGTTGCAGCACCAACTTTAATAACTGCAACGCCGCCGGCTAGCTTGGCAACACGCTCTTGTAATTTTTCACGGTCGTAATCAGAAGAGGTTTCTTCCATTTGCGCACGGATTTGAGAGATGCGTGAATTGATTTCAGTTGATTGGCCTTCACCATCAATGATAGTGGTATTTTCTTTGGTAACAACAACGCGTTTTGCTTGACCTAAGCTTTCCAGAGAAGCGCTTTCCAGGCTAGTGCCTACTTCCTCAGAAATAACTTCGCCATGAGTCAGAATAGCAATGTCTTGCAACATCGCTTTACGACGATCGCCAAAGCCAGGTGCTTTAACAGCACAAACTTTTACGATACCGCGCATGTTGTTAACAACCAGAGTTGCCAAGGCTTCGCCTTCAACATCTTCAGCAACGATCAATAAAGGACGACCTGATTTGGCAACCGCTTCAAGAACAGACAACATGTCACGAATAGTTGAAATCTTCTTATCAACTAAAAGAATATAAGGATGTTCAAGCTCAGCACTCATGTTTTGCTGATTGTTGATGAAGTATGGGGAAATATAACCGCGGTCAAACTGCATACCTTCAACAACAGATAATTCATTTTCCAGGCCATTACCGTCTTCAACAGTGATTACGCCTTCTTTACCGACTTTTTCCATTGCTTCAGCAATGATAGAACCGATTGAAACGTCAGAGTTTGCAGAAATAGTTCCAACCTGAGCAATCGCTTTGCCGTCTTTGCAAGGCTTAGACATAGCTTGTAATTGCTTGGTGATTGCAGTAACTGCTTTATCAATACCGCGTTTCAGATCCATTGGATTCATACCAGCAGCAACAGCTTTGTGACCTTCAACAACGATTGAACGAGCCAATACAGTTGCAGTTGTAGTTCCATCACCAGCGGCATCAGAAGTTTTAGAAGCAACTTCTTTAACCATTTGAGCGCCCATGTTTTTAAAACGGTTTTCAAATTCAATTTCTTTTGCAACTGAAACACCGTCTTTAGTCACGGTAGGACCGCCAAAAGACTTTTCTAATACCACATTACGGCCTAACGGGCCCTTGGTTACTTTTACTGCATCTGTTAATTTCTCAACACCATCAATCATTCTGGTTCGTGCATTATGACCAAAAC
>JACCSX010000027.1 GCA_013812775.1 Tatlockia sp.
TATCCCTGCCCTTTCACAGCAGAGTACTTGAGACAGTTTCATGTAATTGATAATACATTCTGGCAAAACTATCAGAGGCAACCGATGATTTGTACCCAGTACGTAAATACAATTTTGGTCTTTTGTAACCCTAAAAAAAAGGGGTTGTTGTATTTTTTGAACATTTTGAGACTGTTCTTTAATAATTTATTTGTTTCCATAAAGAACCCCTCAATGGGCATAATCAGTTTAAATTAAGTATAACCCAGTCATCGAGTGTATTCTTTCCAAAATTCAAAGATAACGGGCTTCATCAATTAGACTTTCATAAGGTATATTTAATCCTTTATGAAGATTGACAATTTGATGCAAAGTTAAACTCCGTCTTCTATTAAGTACTTCGCTGACACGGCTTTTAGCGCCAAGAAAAGGTTCTAAATCCTTGCGATTCAAATGCATTTGATCCATTAAAAAGAAAATAGCATCAACAGGATCAGAAGGTGGCATTAAATAGTTCTTATTCTCATAAGCTTCGACTAGAACCATTAAAACATCTAACTCATCACCTTCTGGGGTATCTTCTTTCGCTCCCCAGAGAGATTCTACTTTTGATAAAGCAAGCTGATAATCAACATCATTATGAATTGGCTTAATCATTTTATTCTACCTCCCCTGCTTTTATGCGATCATATTCTTTGTGTGTACCAACAAATTTAATAAACATGGCTTGTCTTGGATAATCCATTGAACAAATAATTCGATAGTCATTACCCTTTACATTAAAAACAACTCTGTCATTCGAAACAAACGATATATTTCGTAACATGTTTTTAATATCTTGGGGTGTGCTCCAAACCTGCTTTGAACAAAAATGATACCATTCATTCAAATACGGTTGAGATCTTTCATTTCCGGGAATATCCCAGTATTTCTTTAATCGACTTTTAGCAATTATTCTCATAGCTATAATTTTACGTTACCAAATTGGGAACGTCAAGAGATTAGCCAAAAGAAAGGTCTAAATATTAATCTATCAATAGAGCACACCCTAGTGATAATTATTAATTCGTTAAAAATTCCTTAATTTTTCTATCAAGGGTTCAATTTTGGTTTATGATATGGTGATATCACTAACTTTAGAATCTATTGATAGGAATAACGATGACTTTTGTTGGTTATGCCCGTGTATCCACCATTGACCAAAATTTGACTAATCAGCTTGATGCATTGAAAAGCGCAGGATGCAAAAAAATATTTTCTGAGAAAAAAAGCGGTACTTCAAAAATGACCGAACGGCTCTGATGAATGTATTGAGTATATCCGTGAAGGAGATACCCTTGTTGTTACCCGAATTGACCGATTAACCCGCTCTATTCTTGATTTACAAACTTTGCTGCATTATTTAAAAGAAAAGACATTCACCTCAAAGCACTAGAACAACCTGTAGATACCTCTAACGCCTCAGGCAAATTCTTTTTAGATATGCTCGGCGTATTTGCAGAATTTGAAACAAACCAAGGCGTGAACGACAGGTAGAAGGTATTAGCCGCGCCAAGAAAGAAGGCATTTACAAAGGCCGAAAGCCGACTGCGCAAGCAAGAAAGGATGAAGTTATTGCCTTGGTTAATCAAGGATTTACTCGTACAGCCATTGCTAAAAAACTAAACATTGGTATTGCAAGTATCTATCGTATTCTTAAACAACAACGCATTGAAAACCCTGAGCAAACTATTCCTGGCAGTCAATCCAGCAAAAAAATTGCAGTCGTTGAAGTCTGGCTTTCTGTAGAAAATAATTCAAAATTTGTGCGTGGTAAATATGATTCCTGACGCCAGATTGAGGAAAGCTGTTTTTCTGCTTTTGATATGGTAAAAAAAGACAAGGATAGCTGGGAATATATACTTAAAATTCCTTACGAAAATGACCAAGAACTGGATAAAAGGATAGGTGAGATCATGGAAGAAGCGGGCTATATTGCGGATTTATGTAATGGATTCACCGAAATCAGTGTGGTTGAACCGACTACTGGTAAGTCCTGGTGACAAATTTTGCATTTTATAATTTACAAATTTCCCTACCGGATTTTTTATCATGACGCCCTGGTTCACCACCCTGCCCTTTTTCCATTTCTGGGATTTCAAAATAAAAGAAGTTTATCACGTTATTCGCTTTGAAAAGGACAGTCGCTATTATGTCCTACGTTTGGAAAAAGATTTACTTGATGATTGGACGGTAACTGCTATCAATGGACGTATTCGATCTAAACTTGGTCAGAGCCGAACCTTTGCCTTCCCCAACTTTATTGATGCCTTTGCATCTTTTTGCGACATGGCTAAGTTGCGCTACCAACGCAAATATCACCTCAAAAGTATTGCTTGTGATGCGCTCCTTTTCCTCTGCTTTCTTCCGTTTCTAGTGAATACTGAAAATAAAGCAAACAAAATAATCCCCAGACTAAAAACCAACATAAAACCACGCACTGTCAATTTCTCTCAGCCGTTAACTGAGTACCCTCTATTACACCAACAAAGGGGCTTTTTGTTCTCTAAAACTAAATTAGAATAGGTGTGATGGCATCTTTTAATTAAAAACAATTAAATCGATTAGATCAAAACAAAACCAGAGATTGCAATATTTTTCGATTGTGAGACGATTGTCCCGATTTGAGCCTTAGCATTAACTGGCCATTAATAATCGTGCTAACGTTAAATTTAAAGGTCAACATTTATAGGATGCCGTTAAACACCCGTGTGATATCAGGACAATGACCTAAAAGCTGGTATCTTTGTATTTCAAATAACAAGCTTCAAGAAGAAAAACAAGGGTTAGATAGTGAAATCTATAGGAAGCCGTGTGTAAGTGATTCTCTACTACAAGCTCTCACTGCAAGAACTCGCTATTTGTAGTGGCTCGCAATCATAAACAGGTCGGCTCACACTCATCACATTTATTTGGCCCAGATTAATTGCGAATGAAAATAATCTTCGGCCCAATTTAAATGCCACTATAAAATTCTTGGCTCACTTTATTTGCGACTGAAACTTTCAACTCCAAAAGATAACCTATTGTTTTTTATAATTTTTATTGAATTATAATGGCAAATAAAGTAGGTTCATTCGCATTTAATGTGGGTCAGTTTTTTTATAGAAGCGATTAAATTGAGTCAAATCTAAATTATAGTCGCAATTAATTTGGGCCAAAATTGGGTTCTGTTTGCGGGTTTAGTGATTTATGATTGCGAGCGCTTACAGGTAGGTTTGATCTTGCAACCATTTAGTGGACAGTAAGAAGAGAAATATTTTTTTGTTTTCTCCAATTTTCTTCAAATACCATTGGAGCACAATAACCTAAGGTAGAATGTTTCCTTTTTCTATTGTAAAACACCTCCACATACTCAAAAATACTTTGTTTTGCTTCTTGTCTACTTTTATAAGATTCGAAATAAACATGCTCGGTTTTTAAGGTATGGTAAAAGCTTTCCATGGCGGCATTATCAAAGCAATTCCCAGTGCCACTCATGCTAGGAATAATATTATTTGCCCTTAGTAAGCTTAGAAATTGCCCAGAAGTATACTGCGACCCCTTATCGGAATGGTGCAACAAGTTAGCGGGTGGTTTTCGATGAATAAGCGCTTGCTGCAAGGCCTGACTGACTAAATCAGCAGTCATTCGTTCACTCATAGCAAGCCCCACAATTCGCCGTGAAAATAAATCCAATACCGTAGCGACATAAAGCCAGCCTTCGCCCGTAGCAACATAGGTTAAATCAGCCACCCATTTCTCGTTAGGTTTCTCTGCCTTAAACTGCTGCTGTAATAAATTTGGAGCAGCTATTGCTTTAGGATTCGCACAAGTTGTTTTCTTAAATCGTTTGTTCATTTTTGCTTCTATCCTAAATTTTTTCATAAGCTTAGCAACACGTTTACGAGAACAAGATTCTCCTTCTTCTTGCAATTGTGCATGAATACAGGGACTGCCATAGGTTTCTCGGCTCTCCTTATGAATAACCCGTATTTTGGTTAATAAGGCTAATGATTGGCTCTCCCGCACAGAGGGCTTAGCCTTTAGGAAGCGATAATAACCACTGCGAGATACCTCTAACGTTTTTGCCATCTCTTCAATTGACCATTGCTCTTTATGACCTTGCATAAATTGATAGCGTTCTTTTATGGTAAAGAAAAGATGGCTAGCGCTTTTTTTAATATATCTCATTCTCGCTTTAACCGTTCATTTTCTCTTTCTAAGGCTCTAAATCGCTCTTCTTCCGCTGTTAAATGACCTTTCCCAGGAAAAGCACAATCGCCTGAAATTTCTTTCGCTTTTACCCAGCCAACTAAAGTAGCACAGGGTATGCCTAAACTATCGGCTACTGCTTGATAACTTTTGCCTCCTTCTTTATATAAAGAAACAGCATTATTCTTGAACTCTTTGTCGTAAGTTCTTGTGTTTTTAGTACCCATTTATTAACTCCTAAAGATTAACAATAGTTTCTTTGTTTCTCTTCTAGGTGTCCATTAAATGGTAGCAAGATCAGTTTTCCATTTTAATAGCCTAGGGCATGTGTTAAAGTTCTGGCTTGGTTAACGATTTCAAAAATAACATGATTTTATTCGCTTACAAAATTCGTTTAATGATGCGGGTGATCCCTTTAGTCATAGGGTTGATATTGATTAATCCCGTTTACGCTTTGCCAGTAAAATTACCTACCTATCCCATTGATAAGAGCGAAATTTCAGTATCGGGCTTTTCTTCCGGTGCATTTATGGCAGTGCAGTTTAATGTAGCCTATTCATCAACTTTGAAAGGGGCCGGAATTATTGCTGGTGGTCCCTATTATTGCGCGCAAGGCGATAAAATTACTGCAATTAGCAAATGCAGCTGCACTGGTCTTTTATGTCGAGTGAAACCAGGCTCTACGGATGTGCAAAAATTAATTAAAATTACTAACCAGTATGCCAGCAACGGAACAATTGACCCGACTATAAACTTAGCTCATCAAAAAATTTGGTTATTTTCAGGAACCGCAGATAGTCTAATTCCCCAATCGGTCATGGATGAACTGGATGTTTTCTATCAGCATTTTACAGAGAGCGCAGATATTCATTATCAAAAAAATATTATAGCGCAACATACTATGCCCACCGATTTTTTTGGGAGTTCTTGTGAAACACTTGCCAGTCCCTATATTAATAACTGCAGATTTGATGCCGCAGGCGAAATGTTGAAGTGGATATATGGAAATTTGAATCCAAAGCAAGAAAGCACATTGCAAGGCGAATTCATAGAGTTTGATCAAAGCGAGTTCTCGCCTAGACCCACTGCTGATGGACTAGCCAAGACTGGTTTTCTGTACGTCCCAGTAACTTGTAGCAAAATGAGCAATGAACCTTGCAAGCTCCATGTGGTCTTCCATGGATGTTTGCAGGATTCAAAAAATATAGGTGAAATTTTCATTAAAAATGCAGGTTATAATCAATGGGCTGATGCTAATAATATGATTATGTTATACCCTCAAGCAGCAGCTACTTTACCTAATAACCCCAATGCTTGTTGGAATTGGTTCAACTTTAATCATGATGATCCAAACTATGCAAATAAAAATGGACGTCAAATGATAGCTATCAAAAAAATGATTGATCGTATAACAGCCCTAAAGGGAGAATAATATGAGAATGGAAAAAAATTATTAGACTTGGCACAAAGTTGTTAATCATCACCTTAAAGAGCAATGGGTAGTGTAAGAGGCAGGCTTCCGCCTACCTCCCCTCATCAAACCGTGCATGCAGTTTTCCCGCACACGGCTTTCCGATGTTTTTTACACCGAAGCATGCGCTGATTTCCAGCCTGCTGTTGTTGAAACTTTATATAGCCCATACCGTATATAAAGATTCTGACTGTGGAAACGGCCTGCGCCAATGCCTCTGTCTTTCACTTTATAACGATTCATCAAGTGAGTTCGCAAGCGCTCTTCAGCAAAAGTCCTGATTTGTCCCATAGCCTGGCTCGAGTTACCATAGTTGTGAGAGCTTGCAAACAGATTTAGCTCTGCTCGAATTAATTTGCAAATGAACTCACATTATTTTGCCAACCGATTTCAATGAAACCAAATTAAATTGCAAATAGAATTGAATATGAACCCACAATATTTTGCAAATGGCATAAACCATACAAAATAAAGGATCATTTAATTTGTCAAATAATACTAAGTGAATATCAAAGCTAAAATTATCTTTTTAACTTCAAAATAAATAGTGTAATATGCATTTTCATTGAAAAAGGTAGGATTTTATCAAAATTTGGACACAAAAACAGTAGCTTATCTACGAGTCTCTACCTCAGACCAGGACTTGGACAAGAATAAATCAGATATTTTATTTTTCGCTAATGAACATAATTTAGGGAAGGTAAATTTTATAGAAGAAAAAATCTCTGGTGCTATTCACTGGAAAAAACGTGAACTTGGCTCAATTATAAGTTCACTGTCTGAAGGTGATAATTTAATTGTGAGTGAATTTTCAAGGCTCGGACGCAGCATGCTTGAATGTATGGAAATTATTATCTATTGCCTGGAAATAAAAATTCACTTATATGCGATCAAAGGTCATTGGCGGTTAGATAACAGCATCCAAAGTAAAATAATGGCTATGATTTTTTCAATCGCCAGTGAAATTGAACGTGATCTTATTTCTAAAAGAACCTCGGAGGCTTTGCGAGCAAGGAAACAAAAAGGGTTGCCATTGGGCAGACCGAAAGGTACTGGTAAAAGCAAACTTGATGGGCATAAAGAAGAAATATTCGCGCTACTTAATAATGGATCATCTAAAGTCTTTATTTCTAAGCGTTATAAAACGACTGTTGGTAATCTACACTACTGGTTAAAAAAGAACGGGAATCAAATTAAGGACAATCCTGCGTGTACCAAATCCCCTTAGAAATTTTATTTCGATTAGATGAAAAAATAACTAATTTACCCAACAATGGAAAATTGCGCCGTTCGCTTATCAGTGAAGTAGCTATATGTTATCAATTATCGGAAACCACGGTTTATAGACAACTTAAAAAACTGATGCTACATCCCAATCAGCGTGTAGTCCGTAAAGACAAAGGTCATGCAAGGATTATAAATGATGAAGATCTTCACCATTATTGCCAACTTATTGCGGCAATGAAGATTCGTTCCATGAATAGTAAAAGGCATATGCTTTCAACATCACACTGCATTAAATTTCTTGAGGGGGATGGTGTTAAGGTAAAAAATAATACTATCAGAGCACCTAAAAACCTTCTCAAAGTATCGACGGTTAATCGATACCTCAATTATTATTTGATATCGCCTAATGATATTCTTACTGAACCAACCGTCAATCACTTTGAAGCGTCCCACAGTAACCAATGCTGGCAATTAGATATAACCCCTTCCGAATTACACCACCTCCCTTCACAACATCCAGATGATCCAAGACGACTTATGGTGTACTCCGTCATCGATGATAAAAGCGGGTTGACTTACTCACGCTACTACCTTGCTGAGGGCGAAGATACCCTTACAGTGCTTGATTTTTTGTATCATGCTTTTGCAAAAATGACTGATTTACAAACAGAGCTTTATGGTATCCCTGACTTTATCTATACTGATAATGCAAGTTTTGTAAGATCCAGACTTTTCATGCGAGTGATGCATAAACTCGGAATACAAGTGCTTACCCATCTACCCCGTGGCAAAGGAGGTAGAAAAACAACAGCGCGTGCTAAAGGTAAAGCAGAACGGCTGCATTGTTCCATCAAATCGATGGTTGAACCTTGTTATCAGTTTGAACTACCTAAAGATCTGGAACACGCTAATGCATGCCTTGGCCCAATGACTGTTGAAATTGCTCATAAGAAACATCGAACTCAGAATATAACTCGTTATCAAGTATGGAAAACCAATTTACCAACTCATGTCGATTTAAGCATTTGTTCCTATGAACACTACAGTCTTCTGTTGCGAGAACCTGTTGATCGCGTAGCAAAAAGTGATGCAACCGTTCAGTTAAATGGGGTTCATTATCAGTTATTGCCCCAATTTGCAGGGGAAGAAGTGACCTTACTACTGACTTTAGACAACAACAGCATTCATATCGAATACCGTGAAAAAGAATATGGTCCATTTTTGCCAATTGAGGCACCTACTCCTTTTGGTGAATATAATCATCATAAAAAATCAGAGAAAGAACAGGCCGCTGACAATGTAGTGGAGTTATCAAAACATATTACTTTGCATTTACCTTCCTATGAAAATCAGACAAAACGGGCTCCACTCAATATCAACACCAATTTATTACCTGGCACTATCAAAAAATACAATACGTCTCTCGAAGCAAAACTTGCCCTGGCAACCCATCTTGGAAAACCGCTCAGTCTTTTAAGTGGAAAACAAAAGCAGTTTATCGAGACCCTGATCCAGCAAACTTTAGAACATGACATCCTAATTACCCAATTGAATGAATACATGGCACTGAAACTTGTCGCTAAGAAGGAATAATTATGATTTTAGATGCACTTGAAGAATACGGTTTTAACAAACCCTTATCAGAAGCTGGTTTCTATGCAACGGATAAAATTAAAAGACTGCATGAAAAAATAAAAACCCTTGCTTTAAATTATGGAAATTTAATCGCTATCAGTGGAACAGTGGGCTCAGGAAAAACTACATTTATCAATGAATTAATGTTCGAGCTGAAAAAAGAAGGAAAGTGTATCGTTAGCTATTCTTACAGCTCAGACAGAGAAGGGGTTAACGTAAAAACCTTATTGACTGCCTTATTAATTGACTTAAATAAGTCAGATAAGCCAGGTCCAAGCGCCAATGAAATGCGGGATCGCCACCTGGTCAAATTAATGGAAGAAATGAATAAACCTGTCGTTTTATTTATTGATGAAGCACAGGATTTACATGGAAACACCTTGTCTTCCTTAAAAAAATTATCCGAGATGGCAAAAATGAGTCGTCAGACATTAACCATTATTTTAGCGGGTCAACCTAAACTCAAAAATACTATTCGTTCCCCTAGAATGGAAGAGGTTGGTTCAAGGGCTTATGTTATCGATCTTGATGAACAGATTATTGGTAAAAAAGACAAGTACTTGCAATGGGTTATTACACAATGTCTTGTCAAGGACAAAAAATGGACTGATGTTATTACAGCTGAGGCATTAACCACTTTAACCGAAAATCTAATTACGCCCTTACAAATTATTTCTCACTTTAATCGCGCGTTGGAGATTGGTTTTTCAGCAGGAATAAAGCCTATCGATAAGGCGGTTATAGAACAGGTATTAACACCACTTGGTAGCCAACTTGAGTCGAAATATGCGCGCTCTGGGTATAGAGTTAGTACACTTTCTAAAATAATTCATGTTTCTGAAAAAGAAATAACCCAATGGTTTCACGGTAAATTAGCTGAACCACGAGTAGCTGAAATTCAAGAGGCATTGGCACTAGCTAATGTCATTGTTTAAATTAAATGACTTGAAGAATTATGACTAAAAAGTAACCGTTCGGCCAACTACACCTAGCGCTAAAATAGGAGCGCATTAAACTGATCACTTTCAAAAACAGGAGGCGATCATGAAATACAAAGAAGACTGGCAAGCATTAATCAATGAATATGAGTCCA